>NZ_JCACKA010000076.1:0-90970 GCF_059505145.1 Mojavia sp. | reverse complement strand
TTATGCCATTGCATCGGGTTGTTATGCCATTGCATCGAGTTGTTATGCCATTGCATCGGGTTGTTATGCCATTGCATCGGGCTGTTATGCCATTGCATCGGGTTGTTATGCCATTGCATCGGGTTGTTATGCCATTGCATCGAGTTGTTATGCCATTGCATCGAGTTGTTATGCCATTGCATCGGGTTGTTATGCCATTGCGTAAACTTGCAAATATTAACCTGCCCTTTCTCACCTTGTCCTATTTGAAAATTTTCTTTTACTGTTAAATTTTTTGTTTTAATGGGCACATTAAATATATAGTTTACCACGGATATATTTATGCCTCTTCAAAATACAACAAACCGTTTGCGCCCTCAACTGATTAGTCAAGATATTGATTCATTGCACGGTTTGCAAACCATCAGTACTTACGACACATCCCGTGCTGATGCCTCTGTTGCAAACATACAAAAAGCTTATCAAGCGATGTTGGCGCAGCAACAAGCTGAAACTGAGAAACTAACTTTATACCGTGCTGCTGCCGATGCTGCCCGATTAGCAGAGTGGGAATTCCACAATGCAATATTAGCGATGAAAGACGTTGTGCGTGGGCAATATGGCTCAGATAGCGATCAAGCCCAAGCAGTTGGACTGAAGAAAAAATCAGAGCGCAAGCGTCCTAGCCGCAAAAAGCCTGTTGTGGTTACAAGTTAATTAACTTAACTATTGAGTTTGTTTAGGGCGTAAACGCGGAGCGCAGCGCCGGAGGCAATCACGCTTGGAGCAAGGTAGGTAGCGATGTCTAACGACAAGCCGTTCTGCGTCTACGCCTATTTTCAATGTTCTACCTAAACCAAGCGATTATGACTTAGCAAACTCAAGTGGTGAGTGCGATCGCTTTTACTTGCGGTGTCTGGCCATAAGCTCTACACTTCCATATTCACCTTGCATTCTTTTATAATTGCTTTCCCGCATATAGCCGACACCAGATATCGCTTCAATGAAACCAAAAGTTGCTAATCGTTCGATGCAGGCGTTTTTTATGCTGCTTACTTTAATAACAGTACAAATGTACAAAAGCAAAATAATATTATAATTTAGCATTTTAACCCAATTATTGCTATTCTTAAAGCAGAAAATTGTTATTTTTTCACATTTATTTGTATTAAATCTAAACTTATTGCTATGCTGATCGAATTTAGTGTCGGCAACTACAGATCGTTTAAGGAGCAAGTCACCTTTAGTATGGTGACAGCTAACCTTGTAGCAAAAGACAAAAAGCTTGATGAAAACAATATTTTTGCAGTAGATGAAGAGCTTAAACTACTGAAGAGCGCTGCAATATATGGTGCAAATGCTAGCGGTAAAAGTAACCTAGCTAAAGCTTTAGGTTTCATGAGATGGTTCATGATTAATTCTTCTAAAGAAACTCAAAGCACGGAAAAAATAAGTGTAGAGCGATTTAAGCTCAGTACTGAAACCGAAACTAAACCATCTTTTTTTGAAATAGTATTTTTAATTAATGGCAAGAGACATAGATATGGATTTGAGGCAACTCCTGAAAAAGTTGTATCCGAATGGTTATATTACGTCCCTAAATCAAGAGAAACTAAACTTTTTGATCGCCAACTAGACAATATTAGCGTTTCTAAGACATATAAAGCTAATGGTATTCAGCAAAAAACAAGACATAATGCCCTTTTCTTGTCTGTATCTGCACAATTCAATGTAAAGATTGCAGAAAAAATTTTAGATTGGCTAACAAACAAAGTAAAAATAGTTTCTGGTTTAGATGATATAGGCTATAGAGGATACACGGTTAATTGTTTAAGGGATAATGAAAATAAAGATGAAATTATTCAGTTGCTCAAAAAATTAGATTTAGGACTTGGCGATATCAAAGTAAAAGAAATTGAAATTAATCTTGATTCTTTACCTAGAGAATTTCCAAATGGAATACAGAACTTCATTCACAAAAATGGGCGAGGAAAAGCAACCTCAGTTCAAACAATTCATCAAAAATTTGATGAAAAAGGAAATCTAGCATCTACAGAAATATTTGATTTAGATGAGCAAGAGTCTGAAGGAACTCAGAAAGTTTTTGCTTTGGCAGGCCCTCTTGTTGACACACTAAAAGATGGAAAAGTTCTCATAATTGACGAATTTGATGCTAGAATTCATCCTTTAATTAGTCGTGCGATTGTTGAATTATTTAATTCCAACGAAACGAATCCATATAATGCTCAATTAATATTCATGACTCACGATACTAATTTGCTTAGTAATAAGCTGTTTCGTAGAGATCAGATTTGGTTTACTGAAAAGAATAGATACGGTGCAACAGATCTGTACTCTCTAGCAGAATACAAAATACTTGACGATGCACCATTTGAAAGTGATTATATTAAAGGAAAATATGGTGCAATTCCATATATCAGAAATTTGAATCATCTTATCGACTCTCATGCCTAAACGAAAGGTAAACTCTCGTGGATATTCACCAAGAAAAGTTAATAAGAGGGAAGTTAGGCAGAGATTTTTAATCGTATGTGAAGGAGAGAGAACAGAACCTAACTACTTTAGGAGCTTTCGTGTTCCCAAGAATGTTTTTGAAATAGACGTGCAGGGTGTAGGAGAAAATCCGAGTAGACTAGTTCAAAGAGCAAGGGAACTGAATCAACAAGAGGAGTACGATCAAGTTTGGTGTGTTTTTGATCGTGATGCTTGGACTATAGAAGATTTTAATAACGCCATTAGAAATGCTGAGGAGCAAGGATTTAAAGTAGCTTATTCTAATGAAGCATTTGAACTGTGGTATGTCCTGCATTTTGAATTTCTCAATACTGGTATTCCTCGAAGTGATTATATTAAAAAGTTAAATTATTTACTGAAGAAGACATATAAAAAGAATAGCGAAACTATTTATGATGAGCTATTTGTAAAGCAATCTCTCGCTATCAAGAATGCTGAAAATCTTCTAAGACAATATGATCCTCACGTTCCCGCTAAAGACAATCCATCAACAAAAGTGCATCTGTTAGTGCAGGAACTCAACAAGTTTATTCCAGAAACAAAATCTGAGTAATCTCTAGAAATAGCTTTATTGCGTCGATTGCATCTACAAGTTAATCAATTTAATTATTGAATTTGTGTCAGGTAAACGCTATCTTTCTCGAAGTGCGATCGCTCTTACTACCGCTTAATCACTACTACGCTCGCTGATGTAGTCTACAAGCACCATGAGCGATCGCAGGCTGGAGGATTTGAGCATATACGCCTTGCCGTGCAACGAGATCGGCATGAGTGCCAGACTCGGCAATAAAGCCATGCTGAAGAACAAAGATGCGATCGCAAGACTGGACAGTTTCCAGACGATGGGTGACGATAATCACCGTCCGCGTCCCTCGGATTCGCTGGAGTGTTTCCATGACCCATTGCTCGTGGGCAGGATCGAGAGCGCTTGTTGGCTCATCAAGAACTAGAATAGGTGCATCCGTGAGGAGCGCACGGGCAATTGCTAGCCGTTGGCGCTGACCGCCTGAAAGATTCTGCCCTCCTTCAATAATCTCAGTTTCGTAGCCATTGGGGAGCATTTCAATGAACTCCGACGCACCCGCCTCCCGGACAGCAGCTTCAATTTTTTCAAAGGAAATCTCTTCGCAACCATACCTCAAGTTTTCCAGAATAGTATCCGGGAAGAGCGTACTCTCCTGTGAGACAAGAGCTATATGTTTGCGAAGGTCAGATAGCCGCACAGAACGGATATTATAGTTGTCAAGCTGAATTACTCCCCCGGTAGGGTCGTAAAAACGTGGAATAAGATTAAGGAGTGTACTTTTTCCCGTACCACTCGCTCCCAAGAAGGCGACCATTTCACCTGGCTCAATTCTAGCCGAGATACCACGCAGAATCATAGTCTCTGGGCGATATCCGAAGCTTACTTCTGTGAGGGTGAGAGTACGAGGTTTCACAGGCAAGAGTGCCGCAGACGGTTCATCAACTACGGACGGTTTCTCGGCGATAATTTCCAAAACTCGTTCGCAGGAAGCAACGTAAGTTTGGATCTTCGTGGTAAATCCGAGTACCCATCCAAGGGGTTCCCAGAGTTGCCCAAGGTAAGTCATGAACACGATGAGGTCACCGCAAGTCACTCCCCCTGCTACAGGGTGCAAAAACTGGTCATGATACACCAGCCAACCGCCATAGCCGAATATCACCGCTTTGCCGAGTGCAAAGATGACTTGAATGGCAAGCGGATATAAATTCTCTTGCCAACTGAGTTGCATTGAGGCTGTGACACTTTGAGTAACAGCATTTTTAAATCGATCTGCTTCCTGTTCTTGGCGTCCAAATGCTTGAATTAAGGGCATTGCGGCGAGCGCGTGTTGGGCAGTTGTCGTGAAATTGGCATCGGTACGCTTCGATTCGGCGGCGCGATCGCGAATTTTGGGACTAAAGTATAAGTTGGCAGCAATCAGAAAGGGAGTGATGGACAGTGCGAACAGCGTGAGTGGAACGCTCCGAAGCAGCATAATCACTAGCATCCCCACGAGAGTCACCGTAGCTGCCACTGAGCCGATAAAAGTATCGAGGATTCCCCAAGGGCCAAGGCTATCGTAGCTCAAACGATAAATGGTATCGCCCTGCGAACGGGTACGATACCACGAGAGGCTAAGGTTCTGAAGCTTTTCGTACAGTTCAGTGCGGACTCGCGCCGTCCCATTACACTTGATCTGGCTACTGAGCATCAGCCGCACCATCCATACGGTTTCCTGGAGAATTTTGATCAGCATTTCCAGAAACGCCATGCCCAGCACTTGTGCTATTTTGCTCTCACCAAAAGGGGCAAGCAAAAGCTTATGAATCCAGTTTTCGTGCGGCGTCACGTTCAGCACCGTATCGACGAGAATCGCTATGGGCCAAGCATAGAGAAGATTCAGAATTACCGAAACTCCTATCATCAGGAACAGGAAGCCGATGAGTGCTGCATCACGACGAAAATAGGAGATAGCCCAACAAATCAACCCCAAAATTCTATCCTCACCTAAATAACCGCTCTCCAACGAAATAGCAGGTTGCTTGTTTGGAGATGTCAATTGCTAAGGTGATAACACACTAAATGCAGATTTTTTGGAGTCTACTGTACATTGAGCCTTGATATATAGGACTCATATTTGATTTTTGAACAAAATTCAGTACACCTTTATTCCTTCTTCCCAGTCCCCAGTCCCCAATCCCCAGTCCCTTACCTCTACGAGTGATTCAGAAATCAAATCGGATTGCTATATATGCTGTTGGTAAACTCATTCCACCACTAAAAGGAGTACAGATAACACTAAGGGCACAACAATGTTGTGCCCCTACCCATGTCAAATTGGTATTACATTACCACTTGTGTTTTATCCAGTCGTAAATTTCTAAATATTGCGCTCCTGGAACATTCCACGAGTAGTCGTATTTCATCCCCTGAATAGCTAGTTTGCGAAACTCTTCAGGATACTCATACCACAAAGCGATCGCCCGCTCCATCGCGGACTCAAGAGCATGATAATCAGTATCGTAAAATACATAGCCATTGCGTTTTTCTGGGGGTAAGTTCTGGTCGTAGTCTCGGTCAAATACCGTATTTACCAATCCACCTACACCGCGAACAATAGGTACAGTGCCGTACTTAAAGCCGATCATCTGAGTTAACCCACAAGGCTCATAATTACTAGGGACAATAATCATATCTGCCCCAGCATAAATTAGATGAGATAACTCTTCGTTAAAGCCCAGTTCTAAATGCACATCAGCATTATTATTTAAAAATTCTTTTTCATGCCGGAAATGAGCATTTATTCCTGCTTCTGTGGCTGAACCCAGTAATACAAATTGCGCTCCTTTTTCTAGGGCGTAATAAATTGCGTGATGAACAAGATGTACACCTTTTTGATTATCTAAGCGACCGATATAAGCCACAAGTGGTTTATCGGTATGGCGTAACATCAGCCGCTCTTGCAGGGCTTTTTTGTTATATGCTTTTTGTTCAAAATCATCTCGGCTGTAGTTGTAGGGGATGTAACGGTCGGTTTCGGGATTCCAAAAATCGTAATCAATACCGTTGAGAACCCCAGTGAATTTATCTTGCTGCAAATATAAGGTATGACCTAAACCGCAGCCAACATCTGTATTTTGGGCTTCCCAAGCGTGGTGAGGTGAAACTGTGGTGACAGCGTTGGAGTAAACAATACCCCCTTTCATAAAGTTCAAGGCAAAGGGGTTAAAGTTGTCACGTAGCTTATCGTACTGGAAATAATAAGCTTCTTGATTTAATCCTGTTGCTTTCAGAGTCTCAACACCACCTATTCCCTGATGCTTAAAGTTGTGGATGGTGTAGCAAACTCGCTGATACTCCATGCCATGATATTTGTAAATTTCATAGAGCATGACTGGTACTAAACCTGTCTGCCAATCATGACAATGGATGATATCAGGTCGCTTATTGCTTCTGAGCAGAAATTCTAAAGCTGCTTTGCTGAAGAACGCAAAACGCATATTGTCATCATCGCAACCGTAATAACAGCCGCGATTAAAGAAATTGTCCTCACTGTGGGGTTCAATGAAGAAACACACCCGTCCATGTACCCAACCGCAGTACACAGAACAGTGAATTGCACCACCATACCAAGGCACCCACAAATTCATGTAGGCATCATGAAGTCCCCAAATATGGTCGTAGCGCATACAATCATACTTGGGTAGAATTAGCTCAACGCAATTTCCGCGAATCTCTAATTCCCGACTTAGCCCGTAAACGACATCTCCTAAACCTCCCGCTTTAATTACAGGAGCGCATTCCGAGGCAATCTGTACAATGTACATACCTAGCCCTCGCTTCACAAAACTTTATTTTAACTATTCTTTTATCAGTACATGAAATATGTACTCATTGACAAGCGAGTGCGCGGCTGATATTTGGAAAATTTTGCACACATACTACTAGACTGCCGAGTAATGACAAGAAAGGTAGGGGGCAGGGAGCAGGGAGCAGGGAGCAGGGGAAAGAGGCTTTTACGATTTTTGTACAGATGCGGTAATTATAAGTGATTAACCGGGCTTGATATTACACCTTTACATCCAGCCTCAAGGCATAAACTCGCTCGTGTGTAGGCTGCTAATTTGGCGCAGGAGTTACTGAAATCTTTTGCTTGCAAATCTTATGCTGCTGTTCAAAGGGATTGGTTTATTGGCAATCCATTGATTTGATTGGAGAAGCCTGCCATGCTATTTCGTCAAATATTCGATAAAGAATCGAGTACCTACACCTATTTAATTGCCGATCAATTAACCAAAGCGGCTATCCTGGTTGATCCTGTGTTAGAGCAAGTTGAACGTGACCTTCAGATGTTGCGAGAATTGGGGCTAACCCTGCAATACTGCCTAGAAACACACATTCATGCTGATCACATCACCGGAACCGACAAGCTGAGGGAATCAACTGGTTGCTTGGGTATTTTGCCTCAAAATGCTCAGGCTATATGTGCAGACCGCTACATTAGCGATGGTAAAACTTTGCAATTGGGTAGCATAGTGATTCAGGCGATCGCCACTCCAGGTCATACTGATAGCCACATGGCTTACCTAGTCAACGGTACTCACCTATTAACCGGGGATGCACTATTTATTCGGGGTTGCGGTCGTACTGACTTCCAAAATGGCGATGCTGGAGCATTGTATGATGCCGTCACGCAAAAACTATTCACGCTACCAGATGATATCTTGGTGTATCCTGCTCACGACTATCAAGGGCGAACAGTGTCTACCATTGGCGAAGAAAAACTCTGGAATCCCCGATTTACCGGACGCAGTCGTAGCCAGTTTATTGAAGTGATGAACAACCTCAACCTGCCCATGCCTAAAAAGATTCTAGAAGCTGTACCTGCTAATCAAAATTGCGGTAAAGTTGCTGAATGCTGAGTACGAATTTCTCCCCTAGTCCCCAAGTCCCCCAAGGAGACTTGGGACTGTCTTCTGCCTAAACTAAGAGGTTTTGTCTTTTGAGTTATTTACAATCACCAAACAGTCGTTTTGCACCTTGGCAAGCATATCTTTGAAGGCGGGAGTGTAGTTACCATCTTCATCTACAATCCTACGCAGTGTATACTCGCCAATTCGTGGAATTCCGCCGAACCAAACGTTTCTTCGTTTCCAAATATCTCCATTTTTAGAGTTTTCGTCTTGACTCATTGTAAGATTTACAATCCACCTGGGAATCTTCAGCCCAAAAGTAAAGGGTATAATTTGCGCTTGCTGCAACATTTCATCTTCAAACTGAATTTTGTAAGCGAAGCGAGATAATTGGGCAGCACGAAGCAATAACCATCCTAGAATCGAGTTATGGAAAGTCCACTGTACTGGGGCAAAGACAGGTAAAACCAAGGATTGGTTCTGAGCATCCCATTCTAAGTTGTACATTGTGATGCAATCGTCTGGAAGCGGATTGCCATCCATAAAGAAAACGCCCTTGAGGGCAGGTGGTAAGTTTGTTTCTTGGATGGGAATCATCCAGGTTGCAATATTTTCGAGTTGCTTTTTCTCGATCGCTTCAGCCATATTATTTCGTAATTTGTAATTGAGGCAGTGATTGTTGCCAATCTGTGAATATGTGGGAGGAAAACAAGATATGCTTTCCCAGTTTGGACATTACTTATTTAGTGCGTTAAGTGCGATCCGCCCTTGGTGCGATCGCACTTAACTCAAACTTGTTGAGCAAAGCCTTGTAGCACTAAATCATTAGGAGTAACGGCTGTCACGTTTGCAAAATCCCACTTGACTTCTGTAATTGAGTTCCATTGATATTTTTTGAACAAATACAAACAGAAAATCTGGATTAAGCCAATTGATAAAGATTTGCCAGGACAAGCCCGCTCATGTCCCTCGCCGTTCCAAGATAAGATATCTGAAAAATCCCGCGTCACGTCAAAATCATCTGGATTTTTGTATCGGTTTGAGTCCCGATTAGCCGTGAAGATTGAGCCAAGTAAACGAGTGCCTTTTTGAAATGGACATCGCTGATTTGCGATCGCCACTTCACCCGACTCAGTGGTAAGTTGGCTGACAAATCGCACAGGTGGATAAAGACGCGCTGTTTCTAGAATTACTTTAGTAATTAAGGTTGACTGTTCTAGGGCGTTGGCGTTAGGAGTTCCCTGTCCATTCCAAACTGCATTAACTTCTGATACTACGTCATTTCTTAAAGCATTATCCAGGCACAAAACACCAATTACAGATCCTAATAACGCACTTGTTCCAGCAGTTCCGGCGATATGAATCATATCAAACAGGCTGTTTGCAATTTGGTGTTCGTTCAAGCCATACCGGGCACCTGTTTCCATGTATGATGCCCATTTTGGAGATTGTTTGTATCGCTCGATTAAACGCTTGCGATGTCGAGTATTTGGCGCTGTTCTAATCGCCAGCAGATATTTGCTAAAGAAATTTGGCAAGGATGCAAGAGGCAAACCTTTAATATAAGCACGCGATGCCGTGATTTCTTCTTCAGATAATGAGATTTGGAAAACAACTTGGTGCAAAATTGCCAGCATCATTCCTGGCAAATCATCTCCAATATGTAATTTGCCTCCTTGGGCAGCTTTTAAGAGCGATTGATCAACTAAATGTCCTAAAACGTCTACCTGTTCAGATGGTTCTGGCAAGGCTTGCAAAAAAACAGCACGAACTCCTGTGTGTTCATTACCGTTCATTCCCAAACTTAGGGGATTGTTCAGCAAATAGCTAGGAGCCAATATTCTAATGATGCCTAAATCATTTCCCCGTAATTGCGGCTCGACCTGCATTAGTTCTTTCACTTGGGAGTGAGAAGTATGCATAATCGCTTGGTCTACAGCAAAATATTTGTCTCCAATATTTTCCTTACGGATGTAGAGAAAGTCCCTCCAGGCTCTGAGCATGATCAAAGCATCGGCATAGTAGGCACGTAAGCGGAGCAGTCTGCCAATTGTACTGTTATAACCGACTTTAGCCAGGCGATATGAAAGCTCGATTTGGCGATCGTGGCCTTTAAGGACTTTATCTTTGAGTTCCATAATCTTTAAATAAAAGGGTTAGGAAGAAGCAGGGGAGCAGGGTGCAGGGTGCAGGGGAGAAAACTATATTCAGCACTCAGCACTCATGACTTACCACTCATTAACTTCAGATATTAATGCTTTGAGGAATTCTGGAAGGAAGGAGATACTCATAGGCTGGGCGGTGCAAATTGCGTTGATTGATGGTAGCTTCCACTTGCTGGAGATTGCTTTGGAATGCTTGCAACAACGGTTTTACTTGCGGGTTTGTGAAGTGTTGCTCTGGATAATCACCGAGCTTGTTGTAATATACAGAACCCAGCAACCCAAGCAGGTTATATTGCCGTTGCGCCTGATCTAGGGGGGAAAGCAAATTGAGGTAATCTTGCTCAGTTACTTCTCCTTTAAGAATTGAGGCTGGTACATAACCTGCCAATGGTAAGGCTGCTGCATAACCCATTAAGTCTTTCTGCGGAAAGTTAACCGCAGCGTGTTGGGCGCTGGCGGTAAAAATAATCAGCGTCGCGGCATCAACTAGATAGTCCCGCGTCTGGATGCCTCCATTTTGCCCAAAATCAGACATACGCCCACCATCAAAAGCCTGAATTTCGTCTGCCCAAGCTTGGAGAGCTTTGTCCTTCTGAATGTCTGCATCTGTAGCGTAGTAAAGGTTTAAGTAATCTGATACCCATTGATGAATCGCATCCCAAACCAACAGCGCATCATCCCGGTAAGGATAAACAGGCAGCAGGTTGGAATCATCAACGCCACGCTGCTGAAATTGCTTTGGTAACATGGCACTATTGAAGCCATAGCTTTGTAACCCGTATACTGCTAAAACCCGCGAGTTATCAATTGTGGGTGAGAGTAATCGATCAACTCCACCGCCGCGAGCGATCAGGCTGCGTTGGGCGGCATCATTAATTGCTAAAGTGCCCTCAAAATGAGGGCGGAGCAACAGACTAAGGGGATGGCTGGCGGGTAGTTGCCGATGAGTCGCCATTACAAAAGGGCCAACGAATAGGTGCGTTCTGGCTAGGTGGGTAACGGCTTCGTGGAAATTGGCATCTGCTATTTGGACAACGGTTTTGGCAAATAGCCAGGCGTACTTATCAGAGTTAGGGGTAATGATTGGGTAATCTGGGCCTGGGGTTTGCCCACATTGAATGGCTACAGGGCGCAGTAAACGGTTAGGGTCTGAGCCTTGAGGTAATGCAAACAGTGCTATGGGTGCATAAACATACTTTTGATAGTGTGGGTATGTACCGTTGATAGCACCGTCTAAAATTTTATAGTCTGTTAAGTACAGCCTTCCTTCTTGTCCGGCTGCTGCTAAGGAATCGTCATTCCCCATCACCGCCTGGTAATGCTCGTCTGTGACTGGGAAGTTATTCCCAGGACTGGTTACCTGCTTAATCATGACGGGATTGTAGCCAGCTACGCGCATATAGGCAAACACTTCATCTTCTTGAAAAGTGTAAGCGATCGCCGGCGCACCAATCACCGGAAACAACTTTTCATAGTCCTGGAGGCTGGTTGCGTGTCCTGTAGGCTGTCCTTCATACAAAAGCTTAATAACCCGATTGAGTGAATCTCTGAGGATCAAAACTCCGTTTTCCTTGAGCAGCGAAAACAACAGATCATCGAGTTCGTGTAAATCTTTGGATAGTCCTTGAATTAGAAACTGGGGGGCAATTTGCAGCAGCCTAGCAATAATGCTGATTCGCGCTGGTATCGCGCCCTTAACCAACGCTTCGAGAATAAACAATTTGACATCATCACGAATCGACCCGGAACCGCGATTGCCTCGGTTGGTGATTAGGGTATTAACGAAAAGAACCCGTAACTGCTGGGCTAATAAAAAATACCAGTTAGTGGTGAACCGTTCCGCAGGAGGAAGCTGATCCACCATTGGTATAGGTGGGATATGGCTGTAATTGTATTGATATGTCTGCCTAGCTACGTCCAGGCTCTCAGTGATGGAAGAATTTATCGAATTATTTTGTGATGAAGCAGTCATGGGCCCTCCTCCCGTGTAGTGACTCGAAGAGAACTTTAAAAATCTAGCGAAAAGATACCTCCTTTAACTTTGTTGCCGATCTGAAAACTTTGAGCAATTCAACAGTCTATAGTTACACAGCTTTGAGCTAGCTAAAAGAATTATCGCAACCGAGTTTAGAGTTCTCGTTTTTCTAAAAGAAATTTGAAGGAATTCCTGCAACGCTTGCAGTTGGCTGAATCATATTGGCAAATACGTTTACGGTCAACTAGATGAGATAGAAAATATTAATTAAGTTTTATTAAAAGTAAGGCAAAATTAAGTATTAGATATTCCTATTGATCTAGAAACAATTATTTTTGGCGATCGCCACACGACTTACCTAGTTAAGGATATTCATAGCGATCGCTTTATTGTTCACAGTGCAGTAATATACCAGCAGGCTTAAGAATTTTAGCTTGTAGTCTTAGCATCTAAGCGAGGCGTATGTAAAAATCAGACCCGCAAACCTGATGCTAATACTGGTTGACGAGTATCAAAGACTCGTTCATGAGTATCAAAGACTCGTTCATGAGTATCAAAGACTCGTTCATGAGTATCAAAGACTCGTTCACGAGTATCAAAGGCTCATTGACGAGTATCAAAGACTCATTAACGGAGTTCAAAGGCTCATTCACGAGTATCAAAGACTCGTTCACGAGTATCAAAGGCTCGTTCACGAGTATCAAAGACTCATTGACGAGTATCAAAGACTCGTTCACGAGTATTAAAGGCTCATTAATGAAGTTCAAAGACTCGTGCGCGAGTATCAAAGACTCGTTCACAATTTAAGTTTCTGGCGGCAAACTTAGGCTGTAGAGAGTTTCCCCTGCTAAGTTACGCAGTGTTACCGTCATCACTTTTGTATAACCATCAATTTTGACTCCGCCAAAGAATTGCAAACCTTCGCTTGGGGGTCGATTTGCTTGCGTACCTGGAGGAATGCTTTGAAATTTTACTTCTGGGCCAAAGGTATTTTCTAATTGGTTAGGCCCAAATGTGCCAGAGTTCAAAGGCCCGGCGACAAACTCCCAAAAAGGCTTGAAATCGGTAAACTGCGCTTTACTAGGATTGTAATAGTGGGCTGCTGCGTAATGTACATCAGCAGTTAACCAAACAACATTCTTGATATTTTCGTTTTTGATAAATCGTAGTAAGTCGGCAAGTTCTAGTTCTCTTCCTAGTGGTGGGCCGTCTCCATTAGCCCAAGCTTCAAAGTCAGTGCTGCCATCTCTAATTATCAGTCCCAAGGGCATATCACTGGCAATTACTTTCCATGTTGCTTTTGATGAGAGCAATTGCCTTTTGAGCCATTGCACTTGTGTTCTGCCCAGCATTTCTGTTTCTTGACTTAGTACTGGCTGACGATTGAAGGTGTTTGGCCCCCGGTAGGTACGCTCATCAAGCATGAAAATGTCTAGCAAGGGGCCGTAATTAAAGGAGCGATAAATTCGCGCTTTATCTAGATTATTGGTTGTATACGCAATAGGCATATATTCCAAAAACGCTTGCCTTGCCCTTTCTGCTAGCAAAGAAACATCTTTGACTGTATAGCGGTTATCGTTGAGGAGAATTTCACCAGGATACCAGTTATTTGTAGTTTCGTGGTCGTCCCACTGTGCCAACATGGGAACTTCAGCGTTGAAACGCTTAATGTTGTTATCCATTAAGTTGTATTTATAGTTACCACGAAACTCTGGTAATGTTTCTGCTACTTTTGATTTTTCTGGCGTGGTGATGTTTCTCCAGATTGTGCCATCATCTAGGGTTACTTGTGGTTGAATGGGGTTATCAGCGTAAATATTATCGCCAGAATGGATGAAAAAGTCGGGATTAAGTTGACGCATGGTTTCGTAAATTTTCATCCCACCGAAATCAGGATTAATACCCCATCCTTGACCGGCAGTGTCTCCACCCCAAACAAAGAATATATCTCGCCCAGCTATCGGAGGAGTTCGGAAAGTACCGTTAACAGGAGCGCTATAAATATTTCGATTATCTAAATCTTGAAAAATAACTCGATAAAATATTTGTTGGTCTGGTGGCAGATTCCTCAGATTCAGCCGTGTTGTAAAGTCGCTATTTTCTAAAGCATTGGGGCCGAAAACACGCTGCACATCGCGGAAAGAGTCGCTGGTAGCATATTCCACAATCATTTTAGCGGGGCGATCGCTGCGGCTCCAAATGATAACGTTATTATCGGTGATATCTCCGCTAGCTACACCATAAGGTATGGTGGGACGCATTTTCTCGGAGGTGATAATTGCAGGTGCTTGGGCAAAAACTCGTGACTTGAAAACAAGATTTGTGGAAATAACTCCACCAGCTGCGATCGCTGAACGTAGCAAAAACTGGCGACGGTTCAGCTTCAATGGGTGATTTGATTCCATACTAATTAATGGCAAGCTCAAGCGAAAGTATTACCGGATAAATGTTTACCACATACTGTTATGCAATAAGTAAAGATTGCGTTATCCAAGGGTTAACAAAAAAATACTTTAATTCATATCCAATAATGTAAATGAAAAAATATGATTTTTACCTTGAATTAAAGTCTGCTTAAACCCCTGGCTGCAAAATGATGTGACTCCAACTTTTGGCAACTTATTCCTTTTCCTTGAGCAAAGGTCATCACAACGATTACTGTTTTAATTGGTGAGTAAACCTTTACAGACAAGCAAGAAGAGACAAAAATTAGACTGAGCTTATTTCTCCACTTTTCGAGTGCATTGTTCGCAAAAGTTGATCGTGAGGAAAATTGAGATGAAATTGCTACCAAAATTAATGCTTGCTACTGCTAGTCTTGCCCTTAGCTTTACTAATTTAGATGTAAAATCTGCATCTGCCGCAATTGTTAATTATGCTTTTACGATTGATAGTCCTATAAATAAGGGCAACGGCTTTTTTAGCTTTGATGACTCAAATTTTAGTAATGATAACATTCCTGTAACGGTAGTTAAGTCGCTCTCTTTCCAATTCAATGGTGACTCCACAGTTTACACTGAACAAGATGATGTCAACTACCCAAGCTTCCCCCTTGTATTTTCAACCACATTCTTAACAGGACAGAACGCCGTGGGATTAGATTATTTATTTGACGATAAAACTAATCCTTCTAGCTCCATAAGTTACGAAATCGTCGGTGAGGATTTTACGATTTTCTCTAGAAATTCTCCAAATACTGAGATTGTCTCTGGTACAGTTTCTTATAGAAAAGTACCTGAGCCTACAACTTTAGGTGGTACTCTCTTAGCTTGTAGCCTTGGCTGGATCATAAAGAGACAAACAAGATTAATAAAAAAGGTTAAACTCTAACCTTTTTTGATAGCGGTTAATATAGTTATGTAATAACCCGCTAAAAACAATAGATAATTGCTCGAATATAAAGCAATCCGGTTCAGTTAAAGATAATTTGGATGAGAAGAAACCACATCAGTTGATTAAACATCTTAATTCATCGGCGTGCATCGATGGTTAATTATTCTTATCTAAACCGTATTGCAATATAAAGAATGAAGTATGCTTAAATGTACTTCATTCTTTATTTTTCGGTAAATAGACCACGCTGTAAAGTTACAGCTATGCTGTGACCCTACAACAGATGTGATTCAAATACATGAAAACTGTTGAACTATACTAGGTTAAAATTTACTACGCTCATCACCTAAGACTTGTATAAGTGATTAAGTCTCATCATTTTTCCGCCATTTTGCCAGCTTCACAGATTGTTTTCAGTTGGGAAGCAGCCGATTTTATTCGGGTTTTAAAAAATGCCGCTAAGACAGCTAAACTAACCGTTATAGGTGAACTGGCTTATGCGTTTCAGCCACAGGGAGTTTCAGCAGTTATCTTGTTGGCGGAATCTCATGTAGCATTACACTTTTGGCCTGAAGAAGCAAAAGTTACAATTGATATCCATATATGTGATTATCAAGAAGAGAATCAAGAAAAAGCTAGACTATTAGCCAAAATATTGACAATGGAAATTTCTAAATCTGACAGAATATCTAATTGGAATTATCTATATATTGTTGGTTAACATAAAATAAATTCTAAATTTATTTTATAAACTTAAAAGCACCAAGCAATTAAAAAAGAAGCTGCGATATAGGCGAAAGATTCAATTAAACCTGCACCCATATTAGGAATTTCTTGATTAACGATTTCGTCAGAAATTTTTACGCCAGGTACTAAAATCAAATCAGCTAACCAGCGAATTGCTACCAGCGAACCTAAGCAAAATAATAGTACCAAACCATACTGAGTGAAACTGACAATCCAGTTTTCAAACTCGGCGGAAAATGCAACTCGCACAATGTTACCTGTAGCAATTAGTAACCCTGCTAAAGCCACACCAGCAGCAGGGTTATTTCGTTTTTCGATTTCTGCAAATACATTGTATTTTGTAATTCGGGGATATACGACACTCACAATCACGAGTAATCCTAACCCAATTAACCAACACACCAACCCTACCAACCAGCCACCGCTTTCACCAGCTAAAGCTGCATTCAAAATTAATCCGTTAGCGATGTGGTTTCCTGCTTCTACAGTAGCAGCACCAACATTACGGTCTTGAATAATTTCCCGTTCACAATTAAAGTGGCGCAAAATTAATCTATCGCCTATCCATGCACCCGCTAACATGAATACAATCACAGTTGCGCCATAGGTTAATAAATTTAATATTTTATCTTGCCAATTAACTGCACTTTGTCCAAGAACACCACCTAGAGCAATTACAATACCAAAGTAGTAACCGACTAAGGCAATAGCCACAGCTGGGTTATCCTTAACAAACAGTTCCAGATTCAACTCCATGCGCCGCCGAAACAGCTTTTGGTAAGCTAACTGTCCTAGCCAAAATAAGCCAAAACCCACTACTAACTCTAGTAAAATCACTCCTGATTGAGTGAGTCCATTAATCAATTTTTCGTTCATTTACTACCTCCGACTATATTTCGGAATAAACTAATTAACGTATCAGCTAACTGGTCATAAAAAAAGTAATCATGAGCGCCTATTGTAGTTATAGGCGTACCACCAAACTGACTTTTAAATTGGGAAAATTTAGCATAAGCGTGATTTGGGTTACGGGTAAAGCCATAAAAATCATAAACCTGACAACCTCGTGATTTTGCTCTTTGCAACGCCTCCCAATGTAAGCTGTAATTTGCCATTACTTCTGGATGGTCAAAACTGCGTCCACCATATAAATAAGTCGCAATATCGCCGCAGTATACTAATAAAATGGCTGCGAGTATTTCTCCACGCCAAGTAGCTAAACCAATTTCTGCCATATTAGCTGCAAATAAAGTCTGGCAAAGATTGATAAAAAACCCGTAAGGTTCACCAAAAAACTGCTGACGCTGTACTGTTTCCCAAAATAAATCATAAAATACCGGAATTTTTTGGGAATCGCTGCTAAATTCTGTTTTAACACCATGACGTTGACTTAGCCGGATATTGTAGCGTCCTTTTGGCTTCATCGCTGCTAATATTTGGCCAGTATCTGGACGTAAATCTATTAATAAAGTCTCACATGGTAGTAAATCAGCAGGTGCGCGAACAAAATCTTTAAGATAATCAGGTTTTTCTATCCATAACGGTTCAATACGAAGTGCGATCGCCCCTATTTTTTGCGCTAAATCACCAGCTTGATTTAACAATAATTGCATTCCTTGATTTGCAAAATTATCTGGTAATATTGGCCCACCAGGAACAATCAACAAATTTGCTTTGTTAGGATGTGGATATAAATAGTAAATACATCCTCCTACTAATTCACCATTTAAAAATAAACCATAACGAAATGTTTTATATCCTTCTATCTCTTTAAAGTATGCCCAACTAGAAGTTTGCATAAAGCAGCCATGAGGAACAGTTTTCACCAGTAAGTCCCAATCATGTTGCTCTGCTGTAGTTAATTCTCTAATAATTAGCTCTAATGCTTGTTTATTTAAGTTAGTTTCTATTTTCTCAATTATCGTCATGAATCATAGTTTTCCTAATAAATCTAGTATTTATTCATCTTTTGAAGGCGTAAATATATTAGATAACCAAATTCCTCCTATTACAGTCAATACAAAACCTGTCATTTTTGTACCAAAGCTACCACCATCATCAATATAGCTACCACTACTACTGCTACTGCTACCACTAGAATAATAACCTTTAGCAAATACAGCATCTGGTGCTACTAGATTTGCCATTAATAGTGTTACTGATAACATTGCAATCAACTCAGCCGTCTGGGGGGGTAGGTTTGTCAGGGCTTGATTAGAATTAATTTTATCAGCTAAGATTTTTAAGTCACTAGCAATTTGTGGTGGTAGTTCTTGCGCTCTTGTTAACAGACTATTCAATAAATGTTTAGCGTCTATCTCTGCTAGTAATTCTTTAAGATGTGCTAGCCATGAGGATGTCATTTTTCGGCTATGGTAACGATGGCGCACAGGTATTAATTCTTTACTATTTGGTAAATTAATCTCAACTTCTTGTAAAGAATAAATATTTTCTATCCAAAACTTAGCTACTGATTCTAAATTCAGTGAATCACCCTCGCCTATTTGGGCTGTTAACGTTTCTTCAATATCTAAAAAATTAACAACTGCGTCAGATTGTGGTAAAAAGCTTTCTTCTTCAGATGGGTGATTTAGTAGATAATAAAAGAATTGAGGACTGTCTAAAGTGTGAATCTTTACCTCATGACGAGATTGGGCGATCGCACTCTTAAATAAAAAAGCTTTTTGTAGCTGGCTAGGAGTTAGAAAATTTAAATTATCTGGTAAATCGGCTATTTCTATCTCACTTCGTGTAATTGGCTGTGATGATGATAAAAAGAAACCCCAATTCCCATAACCATGCTCACAAAATGAGGGAATTGTTAACTGTAAAGGTTTTGCCATCAAATCAGCTGATAGTAGCGTTTGATATAAACACCAAAAACCCATTGTCTCTTTTTCTGGAGAAACACCATTAGTGCAAATTACCCCAGCAGGTATAAGAATACGTTTTAGTTCTTGAAACCATTCACGGCTGTAGATTCTTGTCTCTTCCGAAGAATGAGGATAGGTAAAGTCACAAATTACAACGTGATAGTAACTATCTGGGAACTGAGCAACATATTCAAACGCTTCTTGGGTATAAACCGTGACGTTATCTTGCTCTAAACTTCCCAAATTATAAGGCTTAAATACAGTTGTTGCGAGTTCTAAAACTTCTGGATTGTAATCTACTAAATCAATTTCTTTAACTTGCTCAAATCGTAAGACATCCCTAGCAGCTAAACCATCCCCACCACCACAAATTAAAACACGCAAATCTGTTTGCGGAAATCGTTGTTTAGCCAACGCTATGGCAGGAACTACTAAATATTCGTGATATATTGCCTCATCAGCAGTATCAAACTGCAAATCTCCGTTTATATAAAAAGCGATGCCGTTATCATGCTGTTCAATAAATAATGATGTTGCCATTCCCCGTTTATCCAAATATCATTAATGTAAGTCCCAAAAACAAGAGGATTAATGCTACTAAAGTTTGAAATATTTTAGATGCATAACCAATAATATTTATATGATTTTTCTCTATTGTCTTTTGAATATGAGAAAATTCTTCAGGCTTGACTATTTTAGTAGAGTAAATATTTAGTTGACCATGAGAAAAAGCTTCAATCGCTAAATTCATTTGATGCTCTTGATCCCAATAATCCCAAGTAATACGAGATTGTGTGTCCCCTTCTGTCTCATAGTTTCCTTCGGTTTGAGACTCGAAGTAATAAGACTTGTAAAAAAGTTGCAATTCTGGATATGGCTCTGCTTGGGATTGCATATCTTGCCATAGCCTGGGTACTATATTTTCTTGGGAGTTTGGCAACGCTAGGCGAGCATTTTGCAATGGGTGAGCAAGATACCACGTTACAGAGATTGATTGGTTGTTGGGGTCAAATTCTCGCAACAAATAATATTGTGACCCACCAGGGGAATTCAGCAACCACTCATCAGTTAAATACCCTTGGGGGTCTTGATATGTGCTGTATTCTTCTATATTCCAATCGACACCGTGATATCTCAGGCGATCGCCTGAGCGCAACTCCTCTAGTTGAATTGCAGTAATAGTTGTGGACATATAAGTTCAAATATAAGCAAATGTAATTTTAACAACATGGCAAAGGAATTCCTAGAGAAATCAATATTAATTAAATACTCACCCACAACTCTGGTTAGCAACTACATTCCTTAGAGGTTTGCCGTTAGACATCGCTCAACAGTATCCTACGCAGTATCTTGGAAATAGAGCATTGATACTGTTGGAGTAGGGATAATGATTTTAACCGAATTCCAAAAGTTGGTCGAAACACAGCGTTTATGTCCTGAAACTTTACCAAAAGCACTGCAAGCCTTGTTTTATGACAAGCAAGGTGATTGGCACAAAGCTCATGAAATAGTGCAAAATGCTAGCGATGCTGACAGTGCTTGGGTTCATGCTTATTTACATCGCAAAGAAGGCGACTTGAGTAATGCTCGTTATTGGTATCGGCGTAGTAGTCAGCCAGAGTTTACAGGACAACTAAACCAGGAATGGGAAGAAATAACTTCTTGCTTACTGAACAAGGTTAATGAACTATGGACGCGGAAGAACTGAGGCGGCGTTATGCTGTAGGCGAGAGATATTTTCCCGCAGCGAACTTAAGTAGAGCCAGACTGATTGCAGCCTACTTACCTGGAGTTAATTTATGGGGTTCGGACTTGAGTGAAGCTAACTTAGCCAAAGCCAAACTTTGGGGAGCAGACTTAAGTAGAACTAATCTAGCCAAAGCGAATTTAACCAGAGCAAATTTGAGCGGTGTGAAGCTGAACGAAGCAAATCTCCGAGGCGCAAAACTTAACTATGCCAAGATGTATGCAGCGGATTTAAGTGGAGCTTACTATGATGAAAGCACCCGATTTCCTAGAGGTTTTGACCCGATTAGTAGAAATATGCGGAAATTTTAAACTGTGTCAACTTAAGCAAACAGAATTAGCGGTTAGACAAACAAAGTCCGTTCTATGTAGTTGCGGTTTCTAACCGCCGATTTCATTTTAAGTGGATACCAATGAACAATGTTGTGCCTCTATCACGTGTTGCATCCAAATGAGAACCGCTATATTTGCTTCTGGGTATCTTGGTAGTGATTTTGATCCAGTTCTTATCAAAATAGTTTTTGGAGTATTCCCATAGGCATAAGAATTTTGAACCCAATTTTTTCTTTAATAAACTCATGATAAGAAGAAAAACACGGCGGAATTTCTTGCTTACTAGCGTTGCTGTAGCTAGCGGCATTGTTAGAGCTGATGCTTTATCTAGCAATAGTTCTAACACTGCGACACCATCAGCAACAATGCCAGAAAGAGTCCTGGGAAACACCGGAGTAAAAGTGCCCATCTTTGGCTTGGGAGGCGCAAGTACAAACACGCCGCTTGATAAACCGGATAAAGAAGATGAAGCATTGGCGATTATTGAAAGAGCGATCGCACTTGGTATTCGTTACTTTGATACAGCCCGCAGCTACGGAGCAAGTGAAATTCATTTAGGAAAAGTGCTGCCAAGTCATCGTGCAAAAGTGTTTTTAGCCAGTAAAACAGATAAAAGAGACCGCGATGGAGCATGGCGAGAATTAGAGAGTTCGCTAAAACGTCTCAATACTGATTATCTCGATTTATGGCAGTTGCATCACGTCTCTTATTCTCAAGAACTTGACACTATATTTAGTGCATCTGGCGCTATCAAAGCTTTAGAAGAAGCGATGCAGCAAAAAATTGTGCGGTTTGTTGGTATTACCGGACACCGCGATCCACAGGTAATAGTTGAAGGATTACGTCGCTTTCAATTCCACACAACTTTAATTCCTGTCAATGCAGTTGAAAAACATCATTCAAACTCATTTATTCCTACAGTTTTGCCATTAGCACAGCAAAAAAACTTAGGTGTAATTGCGATGAAAGTTCCTGCTTATGGGAAGTTATTTCAAGCAGGTGGATTAAAAAATATCCAGCAAGCTTTAGGATACAGCCTGTCTCAGCCAGGAGTTCATTGTTGCATAATTTCTGTTGATAGCTTGCAACAGCTAGAAGAAAATGTTCAGGCAGCAATTTCCTATCAACCTCTAACTAATCAAGACTTAGCAGCAATTGAACAACGCACTGCTCCTTTTTGGAAAGAAAGTACATTCTATCATTCTTGGAGTTAGTACAAAATTGACAGCTTGCTTCTTTATATTTCAATACGGTTCAGATAATAATTGATCCTCCCTAACCCTCCAAAAAGGAGGAAATTAAGCTCCCCTTAGAAAAGGGTGGTTGGGGGGATCTTCCAAAACCGAATACCACTAACTCAGCCGTATTGCTTTATATTCTCTAAATTAAAAGCTTGGCAAATTTACGGTGTTAAGTACTGTAGTGCAATGGGCATTATAAAAGTGACAGTTTAAGAAATTTTAAATACCATTGCGCGAATGTTAATACCTTCCACTGCTTTGACAGAAGCTGAACTGGAGTCAGCAATTGTTCGCAACCCGCTGATAGTTTCGCCAAATACATCTGTGATGGCAGCGATCGCCCTGATGAGTGGTATTCGTGCTATGTGTTCATCTTCAAAACAGGCAGATAGCGAAATTGCAGCCCTGCACCTTGAGGCTCGTTCGAGTTGTGTGTTGATAGTTGAAAACAATCAGTTATTAGGCATTTTTACAGAACGAGACGTGGTTCGCCTCAGTTATCAGAAGCGATTGCTAGAGAATTTAGCAATCGCTGAGGTGATGACACATCCAGTTATTAGCTTGCAACAATCTGCATTTACCAATCTCTTCTTTGCCGTCAATTTCCTCCAGCAGTATCACATTCGCCACTTACCTCTGCTTAATGAGCAAAACCAAATTGTGGGGCTACTGACTCATGAGAGCTTGCAACAATTGTCACGTCCAATAGACTTGCTGCAACTACGCCTTGTAACAGACGTGATGACTCCTCAAGTGATTTCTGCTGCTCCCAATATTTCTATGCTAGCTATCACTCGTCTGATGGCAGAACATCAGGTAAGTTCGGTTGTCCTTGTGGAAGAACGAGTTCACGAACCACAAGGACAAACTCTACAAATACCGATTGGCATTGTCACAGAGCGAGACATTGTACAGTTTCAAGCATTGGAACTCGATTTTGAACATCTGCAAGCGCAGGTTGTCATGAGTACACCGGTTTTCTCAGCCAGCCCTGGGGATTCTCTGTGGATTGTGCAACAAATAATGCAGCAATATTTAGTCAAGCGAATAGTGGTAGTTGGAACCCAAGGAGAGTTGTTAGGGATTGTTACTCAGACCAGTATTCTTAAAGTACTCAACCCACTGGAGTTAACTTACTTAGTTGAAGTATTAGAACATCAAGTTTCTCGGTTAGAGGCGGAGAAACTAGAACTGCTGCAAAATCGCAACGCCGAATTAGAGCAGCAAGTCCTTGAGCGTACAGCTATACTCAAGACAAAAGCAGAGCGGGAGCA
Source organism: Mojavia sp. (assembly GCF_059505145.1). Lineage (NCBI taxonomy): Bacteria > Bacillati > Cyanobacteriota > Cyanophyceae > Nostocales > Nostocaceae > Mojavia > Mojavia sp. The sequence continues at coordinate 67,351 of NZ_JCACKA010000076.1, read as the reverse complement.
ATTAATTACAACCATTGCTACTCAAATCCGTTCTTCGCTCAACCTACAGGATATCCTCGACACAACAGTTCAACAAGTGCGATCGCTCTTAGACTGCGATCGCGCTACAATCTGGCAGTTCCAACCCGACTGGAGCATAGTTGGGGTTGCAGAATCTGTAGCTAATGGTTATGTTTCTTACCTGGGTAAACAAGTTTACGATTCTTGTTATGCGCCTAATTGGACAGTAAGCTATCGCATAGAACGAGCACGAGTTGTCTGTGATATCTACACCACACAGATGAGTGATTGCCACCGCCAGCAACTAGAAACATTGCAAATTCGAGCAAAAATTTTGGTTCCAATTATTGAAGGTGACAATCTGTGGGGACTGCTGAACGTTGTTGAGAGCCAAACTCCTCGACAGTGGCTAGCTGAAGAAATCTCTCTAATGCAACAGCTTTCGACTCAGCTAGCGATCGCCATCCACCAAGCTACTGCTTACCAGCAACTGCAAACAGAACTAGCAGAACGACAACGAACAGAAGCACATTTACGACAAAGCGAACAACGGTATGCTTCTTTGGCAGCCGCAGCTCCAGTTGGCATTTTCCGAACCGATGCTCAAGGAAACTGTATTTACGTTAATGAACGCTGGTGCAATATCACCGGGATAACTTCTGAAGAAGCCGCCGAAACAGGATGGGTTAAAGCACTTCACCCCGATGACCGAGAAAAAGTTTCAACTGAGTGGTATTCTGCTGCTTTGGAGACTCGTCCGTTCCAACTAGAGTACCGATTTAAACAGCCTAATGGCACAGTAACTTGGGTATTTGGACAAGCTGTTGCAGAGTACGATTTAGCAGGGCAAATCACAGGCTATGTAGGTACAATCACTGATATTAGCGATCGCAAACAAGCAGAAGAACAACTAATTTATAACGCACTGCATGATGCTCTAACTGGCTTACCCAACCGTAATTTTTTTATGGAACGGCTGGAATTAGCTATTAACCGAGCCAAGCAAATTGAAACTTATCAATTTGTAGTTTTGTATCTTGATATGGATCGCTTCAAAATCATCAATGATAGCTTAGGACACTTAGCCGGAGATCAACTACTAACTATCATTGGTCAAAAGTTAAAATCCAACATTCGACCAATAGACCTAGCGGCTCGCTTTGGAGGTGATGAATTTGTTATTTTGCTGGAAAACCTGCAAGGTATTCAAGAAGCAGTTGTGGTTGCCGAGCGGATATTAGCAGAGTTTCAAGCTCCATTAATGCTTAACGGATATGAAGTCTTTATTACCACAAGCATCGGTATTGTTTTAGGAAAAGAAAACTATCATCAAGCCTCCGATTTGCTTCGAGATTCAGATATTGCAATGTATCAAGCAAAGGCTCAAGGGAAAAGCTGCTATAAAATATTTGATGCCCAGATGCACACTCAAGCACTCATCCGACTTAATTTAGAGAATGACCTGCGTAAGGCTCTAGAACGACAGGAATTTATCGTCTACTATCAGCCTATTTTTGATATCAATAGTAAGCATTTGATTGGGTTTGAGGCACTGGTGCGCTGGCAACACCCGATTCGGGGATTCGTTCCTCCTGGAGAATTTATTTCCATAGCTGAAGAAACAGGACTGATAGTTACTCTAGATAGCTGGATACTCTACACTGCTTGTCAGCAACTTGCTATTTGGCAAACTCAATTATCTAGCCAATTTCCGTTAAAGGTTAGTGTTAATCTCTCGGTTCAAGATTTGCGTAAAGCCACTTTAGTTAAAGATGTAGAACGCATTCTGAATCAGACTGGTTTAGATGGTCACTGCCTAACTTTAGAAATTACCGAAAGTATGCTTATTGATAATATCACTGAAACCCTCATCATATTAAAGCAGTTAAAAACACTAGGCATTCAAATTAGCATTGATGATTTTGGTACTGGATATTCATCGCTTAATTATCTTCATCGATTACCTGCTGACACCTTAAAAATTGACCGTTCATTTATCAATCAAATGCAAGAAGGAAGCCGGAACTATCAAGTTGTCAAAACTATAATTACACTCAGTAATCAACTCGGATTAGCAGTTGTGGCAGAAGGTATCGAAACACAACAGCAACTTCAATGGTTGCAAGAACTCGGATGTGAATTTGGTCAAGGATACTTGTTTTCTCCTCCTATAGCTGCTCATCAAATTGAAACACAATTTATCAATAATCAAGCGTATTAACAATCAAAAATAATTTTTCAAAGGCAATTGTGGATGAGAAAGTTTAATAAACTCAAATTTCTGCAAAGACCAACGGTATAGGTATAGATAATACAAATCTATTGAAAATATTCGATCCATTCTTCACTACTAAATCTGTTGGCAAAGGTATCGGTTTAGGTTTAACTATTTCCTATCAAATTATCCAAAAACATCAAGGAGATATTAAAGTCGTTTCGCACTTAAATAAAGAAACAGAAGTGACTATTCAATTACCATACCTGCTCCAAAAATATTAATCTTTGGTAGGAGCCGTCTGCAATTCTCTGATGAAAAGCGGTATAGACAGCGGTTATGCGCTACCTCCCAGAGTAACGCATCGGCTAAGTTTGCTTCTCAAATCACACTTTACAATTCTTCTGCTGCTGGTAGCGGAAAGGTTTCGCCAGCCAAATAAGCATCAAAATTTTGTTGAAAGTATAACCAAGAGGTCATATCTTCGACATCAAGCAATGATTTCGGGGCATTTTTATATAAAGGAACGCGAGTATTAATTTCATTTTGCAACAACTGAGGTAACTCTAAAAAGCCACCGACTTTACTTCCATAAGCACTATAGATCAAATGACCGGGGCGATCGCCCATTTTCATCCAGGGTAGCCACTGACCAATTCGATCCCAACTCAGTTTAAGTTGCGTAACTGAAGAAAGTTCTGAGTTGAATAAGTCTGCGGTTGGCACGGTTAGTTTAAATAATTCCGCTGCCTGATAAATTTGATGTGGGCTATATTCAGTAAATTTCGAGTCTGCTGCTAGGGGATTGGGGTAAGTAGGAAAAATGTCAAAAACGAAAGTTGTACTGTCGCCTTCTACTTGTGCAGGAAATTTGCCTTTAAATTCACCCTGCACAGGATTATTAGCCACATGCATCACTGGTACTGTCTCTTCTGTCCAAGGATTCTCCCATTTAGGCAAAATCTCATCTGTTTGTGGGTCAAGATAGTAAGTCAGTTCCCTGGAAGTAAAATCCCAGATTCCCGCTTCTTTAGGAATACATCTACTAACGCTCATCCCCACTATTTTAAACAGAAGTTTTCTCTTCTCCCCAGGCATAAATGCGTAAATTTTACCTGTCCAGATGAGGAAGGTCGATTGGCTATGATCTAGAGAAGAACGAGTTTTTACCCATTGTTGGGCATCTAATTCTTGAATTTGGGCAACCATCTACAGTATCCTTATTAAAAAGTTTGTAGTACTTACATTTTGCACCAGTTGCTTTATAGCAATTTTTGTTGGTGGGTACTGCCCATCCTACAACTACTATTTTTTACGAATAATTTATGGTTGCATAAAACCAGCATTTTAGACTAGTTGCGGTAGTAGTTGATGAGTTGGTTTATAAGTTTCGGTCAAACGTTTTTAGCTTTTGTTAAAGCGTTTGTTGCTAAGATTAGTCCATTCATAAGTTTTGTTTAAGGGTTAGCAACAAATGTATAAGTATTTGTTGCTAACGTTAGTTTGTTAGTTAGTTGCATTAAAGCGTTTACAACAAATGTTTAAATGTTTGTTGTTAACGTTAGTCTATCTATAGGTTTTATTTAAGTGTTTGTAGTAAATGTATAAGTGTTTGTTGCTAACGTTAGTTAGTTGCATTAAAGTGATAGCAACAAATATTTAAATGTTTGTTGCAAATGTCATCTTGTTTATGACTTGCGTTATGGTAATAATTCAAAAAATTTTTGCAACATATCAATCATCTTTCAACTGCTGGAAAAAGCGCTGAAGTTTGCTTTCATCTAATTTGCCGTTGCTACGAACCCCATTACACAAATCCAGCCCAAAAGGAGCGACTTGCTTGACGGCAATAGCCACATTATCAGGATTTAGTCCGCCTGCCAAGAAAATCGGTACATCCAACTGCTCGCGGATTTTGGCACTGAGTCGCCAATCGTGTATACGTCCTGTGCCTCCCAATTCTTTTACCAGCAATGATTGATTGCCAGAGTCAAGCAGAATAGCATTTACATAGGGGGCAATTCTGACTGCTTCTTGTAAAGATTCTTCTGTAGTGACGTGGATTACTTGGACAATAGAAATTCCAGGCAAGGCAGATTTTATATCTTCATAGCTTCCTGATTCTAGGCGATCGCATATTTGTATAGTATTAGTACGGCAGCGTCTGTGCTGCTCGATAATCTCTTGAGCATCTTGGCTGGAAGTAAGTAAAAAGGTAGCAATTGGGGGCGGTACACAAGCAGCAATTTTTGCTATTAAATCTTCACTGATGACACCAGGCCCACTCGGCATATTAGAAACTAAACCAAGAGCAGAAGCACCATAACGAATTGCAGTCCATGCTTCTTCTAAGCTACTGATGCAGCAAATTTTGACTCTTGGGTTTGCTGTTTTTTCCATTTTTATCCTAATTCCTAAAGTAGCAATCATTTTCAAATTTGTATAATAGCAATTTTGCAAAATATAGCTACAGATACTACAAATTAGGAATTAGTATAAACTAGATTTTTTGAGCAACGTGAAAAGCTGAAAGGTATGAAATCTGAATACTTCCTGCAAAGTTATTCTCTATCACTTGCCTCAAATCTTCAAATAAAGAATTTCTCTTTTGTGGGTTTAGCGCTAGGTACGGCGAATAAGTACTTAAAAGCGAAAGATAATCATCGGTGCGGTAGGTGACGCTACACATTAAATGTTCGGAAACTAATCCTTTGAATAGACCTGAATCAATGACAGCTTGTCCAAACCCTTGAAGAATCTTTGCCTGAGTTTCGCTTGTTTCATATCGGGCAACAGACGGAGCATGAATTTGATAAACCTCATTTAAAACTTGATAAACTTCATACTGGGGTTGAGGTGTCATGTTCCACAATAAAATTAGAGAACCGTTATCTTGCAAGGCAGCAGCAGTTTTTGGATATCCAATTTCAGGTGGAACCCAATGAAAAGCCGTTGCCGCAAGAACAGCATTAAATCTCTCAGCCTCTAACTCCCATTCTTCAAATAAGGTATTCTTAATTTCTACATTTGCATACTGGGCACAATTATTACGTGCAAGTTGGCAAGCTTCTTGGCTTGGTTCAAGGCAGATCATTGAAAAGCCTAGTTCAGCAAATGCTGTAGTTGCAATCCCAGGGCCACATCCCACTTCCAAAATGATTGCATCCGCAGGAAGTTGGGCTAACTCCACAGCACGACCAATTAACTTTTGAGGATAACGCGGTCTTAAGCGATTGTAGGCATTTGCAACTTCGCTATACCAGTTTTTTCTTTGTTCTAAAGTATAAGTATCTGCAACTTGGCTGTACCAATTTTTGCTTTGTTTAGAATCTTTCATGTTATGTAACGGGAGAAGTCAAGCCGCAGCTTGCGATCGCCTTTTACACCACAGCCACGCAATTAATGCACCAAAACCAAAAATATTTACCACTGACAATACCAATCCTCCCAGTACGGGAATCAAACCAATTAAACCCAAAATTAGCATCCCAACGAGAAATTGTTGCATCTGTGTTCGCTCTGAAGATGCCATAGCCCTTTCTCCAAGCCAAAACGCAACTCCCAGATTTCCTATGTGTAATCGCTTGTTGAGTAGAGTACATATTTGAACATTAATTATTTAATGCACAGCAGCGGATAGAGATGGGTGCAACTGTGCTACAAATGTTTAATGCTCAGGTTGCAAGACTGCTGTCGCCGCCTTCTAAAATAGTACCGTCTAAATTAGTATCTTTTAGGTTAGCTCCGCTAAGATTGGCTTTTTCTAATGCTGCTTGATGCAGATTTGCTTGGTACAAGTCCGTAAATGCCAAATCTGCCCCACTCAAATCTGCGGCTTCTAGATTAGCTTGACTCAGTGAAGCCTCACGGATGTCAGCCTCAGTCAGAGTCGCTTGTTCCAAGTTAGCAGCTTTGAGATCAGCCTGATTCAAAACGGCTTCATTAAGAAACGCACCTTCTAATATTGCATTATCAAGAATTGCATCGCTCAAATCGGCTCCGCTTAAATTAGCCCCTTTTAAATTTGCACCATTGAGCGTGGCCCCGCTCAAGTCAGCCCGATTAAGGTTAGCTCTTTGCAAATTTGCTCGATCCAGCATTGCTCCATGAAGAATTGCACCACTGAGATTGATGTCTTGCAAAACTGCATCCCTGAGGTCAGCAATGCTAAAGTCTCTCTCCCCTGCGGCATATCGTTGCCTCAGTTCTTCTACGTTCATCGGCTAAAACTCCGTTTTTCTTCAAATAAAAGACTTGAGCCTTTTGTTGCAATGATTAATTACTGAAAATACTTCCAAATCAGAACACTTATTTAGCTCAAAAATAACAAGCATTCAGAAAGTGCCCAGCCTAATAGTGACAAAACTATCAGGCAGAAAGTGATGTAATTTAGCATTGAAAAAAACTTAAATTCAAAATACTTTTTTGCAAAGAGTATTAAAGACAATTTAAAATATATTTTTAACAATAACTTCTATCAAAAGTCAAAATATAAACAAAATAATTACCTCGAAAGAGTTAAAAACGTATACTCTAATTAACTCTGTAGAAAGATGTTTTATAACTTAGTGTTTGCTCATTTAGTTAATATGTGTAAGTTAATGATTTTTAAAATATTTTAATTAAACTTCATAACTTGAGTTTGAGATATATTACAGTAGCCACTCAATTAGCCAACTATTCTAACTATTTGCGGGTTAACTGCATCAAGGTACTTAGCACCTATCTCCGGTGTTAGCAATTACAACATCAGACGATTTTAAATCCAAAATTCTACAACATCGAAAGCGCCATTATGGTTACAGGTAAGCACACGCTATCCCTCCCGTGTGCCAATTTTCATATTAAATTCTAAGTTATGATTCCACTAACCGATGCTACGTAAAACTATAAGCGATCGCCCAACCGCGGGTATAGTTTGATAACCTGAAACAAACTTCTTGTCTTGAATGAAACGAGGTTCATTGGTATCAATTACTATTTGCCATGCTCTATTCTTAAGGGTACTAGGCAGAGCAAATTCAATTGGCTCATAATGAGCGTTAAAAAATAGCAAAAAACTTTCATCTATGATCCGCTCACCCTGTGGGCCAGGAGTAGCAATTCCCTCACCATTTAAGAAAATTTCTAATACTTTGGCATAACTCACCAGCCATTGCCGTTCACTCATTTCACTGCCATCGGCATTAAACCAACCGATATCACTAATGCCAACACCATGAATGGGACGACCTTGAAACCACTTGCGCCGCCGAAATACTGGATGCTGATGACGCAAATAAATCAGTTCTCGTGTAAAGTCCAATAAATCTTTATTTGATTTTTCCAACTCCCAGTCTTGCCAGGAAATTTCATTGTCTTGGCAGTAGGCATTATTATTACCCTTCTGAGTACTGCCAAATTCATCTCCACCCAGCAGCATTGGTACACCTTGAGACAACATTAGGGTAGTGAGAAAGTTCCGTCGCTGGCGTTCCCGCAAGCGTAATACCTCTGGGTCATCGGTTTCTCCTTCTACACCACAATTCCAGGAATTATTATGATTGTTACCATCCCGGTTATCTTCGCCGTTAGCTTCGTTGTGCTTTTCGTTGTAGCTGACTAAATCATTGAGTGTAAAACCATCGTGGGCAGTTATGAAATTAATACTTGCATTCGGACTGCGCCCGTTTGCTTGATACAAATCAGGACTACCGGTGAAACAGTAAGCAAAACTTCCCAAATTATGATCCGCACTACGCCAAAAATCCCGTACAGTATCCCGATATCTACCATTCCACTCAGTCCAACGGAGGGGAAAGTTACCTACCTGATAGCCACCTGGCCCCAAGTCCCAAGGTTCAGCAATCAGCTTCACATCTGCCAAAACTGGGTCTTGATGGATAATGTCAAAGAAAGCTGCTAGGCTATCTACCTCGTATAATTCTCGTGCCAACGCTGAAGCCAAATCAAAGCGAAAACCATCTACGTGCATTTCCGTTACCCAATAGCGCAGGCTATCCATGATTAACTTCAGAACTTGGGCATGGCTCACATTCAAAGAATTACCGCAACCTGTAAAATCCATGTAGTAACGGGGGTCATCTTTGACTAAGCGGTAATACACGCTATTATCAATCCCTCGTAGTGACAGCGTTGGCCCTAAGTGATTCCCTTCAGCTGTGTGGTTGTAGACCACATCTAAAATCACCTCAATCCCCGCAGAGTGCAGATCCTTTACCATCTGCTTAAACTCGGTAACTTGTTGCCCTAAACTACCACTTGCACTGTAAGCGGCATGGGGAGCCAGATAATTAACGGAATCGTAGCCCCAATAATTCCTCAGTCCTTTATCTATTAGATGCCCTGGATGGGTTAAAAAGTGATGTACAGGCATCAACTCAACGGCTGTAACTCCTAGTTTTTGCAAGTGGGAAATTACGGCAGGATGTGCCAGTCCAGCATAAGTACCACGCAATTGTTCTGGAACCTTTGGATGTAGCTTGGTCAGACCCTTAACATGAGTTTCATAAATCACGGTTTTATGCCACGGTGTATAGAGTAGTTTGTCATCTCCCCAATCAAATGATTGATCGACAACAACACACTTGGGCATGATGTGGGCATTATCTAAATCAGAAAAGGCTAAGTCTGGCTCAGGAGCATCCCAAGAGTAGCCAAAAATAGCTGGCTCGTGAATAATATCGCCATCAATTGCCTTGGCATAGGGGTCAATCAACAATTTATTGGGATTAAAACGATGACCCACCTCTGGGGCCCAAGAACCATGCACTCTAAATCCATATCTATCTCCTGGCCCCACTCCAGGGACATAACCATGCCAAACAAAATTGGTCTTTTCTTTCAAAGGTAGGCGAATTTCTTCATTATCATCATCGAATAAACAAAGCTCTACACCGGTTGCATTCTCTGAAAACAAGGCAAAGTTTGTTCCTTTTCCATCCCAACTAGCGCCCAAAGGATAAACATTCCCTGGCCAAAGTGCTACATACATAAATAAAATTCCAAAATTCAGTTTTTATGACAACCAACAAACATAATTGAACTCAGCAATGTCAAAAAAATTAAAAAATTCATTTTCTTTTGATAAACGCTGAGAATAAAGTGAGCGCTTCATGGATTGATATCAGTAGAAGCGATCGCGTGAGGTTTGTTAATTCTGATAGAAGAATTTTATGCATAATCAAAATTTTTTTAACCTACCTAAGGCGGAGATAACATATATATCACTAGGTTGAAATCTCTAATACTTAGTCGCAAAAAGCCAGAATTAAAAGAAATTACTTCATTTACTGAGGTTTGTCAAATAATTATTACAAGCTAATGTGTTCTAGGTAACAAAATAAGCTGATACTAGTTAAAATATTTACTATTTTAATACTTAAAAATGGTCGATTATATGTAATTAAGTGATAAAGATGGTATTAGCTAACAAATTAATGTAATACATAAACTGTATTTAATAAGCTTTAGACATTTGATATAGTCTTTTATATTTAACTGCCTTATCTTATTGAAAACGAGTTTTAATATTTATATATTAAGAAAATTATTATACCTAAGAGATAGTACAATAAATAGTTTAATATTTATTTAGATAGATAATAAAGTTAGATAAATAGAGTAGTATTGTTCACAATACTACTAAATATTAATTGGATTAATCAAAATAAAAATACATCAAACTATAAATTGGTTTGAATCTACGTTGAAAGCTTTGGTATAAAAGTGAGTTTGGCCCTGCCTTGAAAAGATAAGGTATTAGTGATTGGCTAGCAGAATTAATAAAGCTTAAGTCATGAGAGCTTTTATGTCCTGACTTTTCCCGTTATTTTATTTGGCAGGGCGATCGCCTTTGGTACTGCGCTCCGTGCAATCGCTTATTATGCCCTTATCTTAAAGTCCTATTTTTTCGTGATTGATTGTCATTGAATTTCATTTTTTGAGAATATATATATTAGGGCGCGAAACCCTTGCTATTTCGATGGTTTCGGACTTAACGAGAAAAGTCAGGTGTTAATTAGGTTCAAATTTAACTCCAAGAATTCAAGCATCAGCTATCAGCTTCAAAATGAAACAGAGGTGATGAAAAAATGAGTTCAACTCTTGATGACAGCAAGCGCCTTGCAATTGCAGCACAATTAGCAGATATGAAATTACTCCAAAATCTGCTGATTAATAATGAGCAGCAATTCATCGAAGATTGCACTGATGATGATATTTGCGATCGCCTACAAGATATGCTCGAAGATGATCAAAAAAACCTGGGTGTTATCGATACTGTAATTGTTCAGTACGGTGTAAAAGGAGAACCTAACAAAACAACCCAGAAAATGATTGAGCAAGTTCAAAAGCTCATGGAAGATTCCGAACTAACTTTGTTTGAGAAAGTACGAGAGCATGAATTGCTCAAGCATAAACAAACGATGGCTGGACTACTAATCCACAAAGCTGCCCAAGTTGTTGGTGCTGATATTGAAGCTGCCATCACTCCTTTAAATACAGTTAACTTTGAAAACCGCACTCATCAAGAGCAGCTCAAAGGAATTCTAGAGATTTTGGGTGTTCGTGAACTAACAGGAAAAGAGGCAAAGCAAGGGCTGTGGGCAAGAGTTCAAGATGCTGTTGCAGCCTTAACTGGTGTGGTGGGTAGTGTAGTAACACGTACCGATGACGAAATGAGCATCCGTGACTTGCTTCTCATGGATCATACTAAGTCCGATACTTTGTTTGTAGAAATTTTCAGTACTGACGATCCTCAAAAAATTCAAGAGTATTTTGGGCAACTCTACAAAGATATAAAAGTTCATGGGATGGCCGAAGAAGAAGTAATTTACCCAGCAGTTCGTCCATATTACGAACACACACAGGAGATATACGCTCAGACCGACGAAGTGATACAGATGTTAGATGAAATTAAACCTCTCAACCCTTCCTCATCTGAGTTCAAAGCAAAAGTTGAGCAGCTAAGAACTGCGGTGCGAACTCATATTAATCAAGAAGAGAAAGATATATTTCCTCAACTCCGTCACAACTTTAGCCATGAACAGCAAAAGCAAATGGCTACTGAGTTTAAAACAGTTAAAAGCAAGCTCCAAGACCAGATGGCTGCTTCACTTAACCCAACTGCAACCTAAACATGAACTCTTCCACCTTTCAAGCGAAACTTTCTAATAAAAATAATTATTGCGCTGTTTACAATGTCCCGCTTCGCTAACGTAAACGAGTAAAAGTACTTGCGGCTGACAAAGGTTACGATTTTAAGGATAATTTCCTCAATCTGGAGGACGAACACCCGTTGTGATAGCGCCTTCCGTTAGCCAGAGGAAAGGTAGTATTTAACAGCTTAAGATATCAAACAGAAGGAGACAGAAGGAGAATTCTACACAAAAACGATGAGCCTATTATTGATAGACTTAGACGGCACAATTCGAGAACCACTCAGCGGTGAACAATACTTTCAACATCCTCAAGACCAAAAAATTATTATGGGTGCTGAAGTTGCTATTGGTACTTACAAAGATGATTGGATTATTGTTGGCATCACCAATCAAGGCGGAGTTGCCGCAGGGTACAAGTCTATTCAAGAGTGTGTCAGGGAACAGCAGTACACGCTTGAGCTATTTCCAGAATTAAGGGAAATTTACTTCTGTCCTGACTTTGAAGGCAAAAAATGCTTCCGCGTCACTCGCCACAATGTCCACAACCACAGTAAAACTAAATGGTCTGGACAATATCGCAAACCCGGAGCTGGAATGTTGCAGTTGGCAATGATTCGGCACAAACATACTCCGCAAAATAGCTGTTATGTGGGCGATCGCCCGGAAGATGAAGCTGCTGCCCGTCGTGCAGGGGTACACTTCCAATGGGCAAAGGATTGGATTGAGCAACATCAGGCGACGATTATCTCTCAACTTGCAGAAATCTAAATAGTAAACAATTAATTCAGAAACCAAAAAATTAAGTCAGAACATTAATGAATAATTAATAGCTAAACATGACACTAATTTTCCTACTACTAATATTGAGGATAACAATATGAGCGAGAACGACCCATCTTTATCAAATCCAGCTATTACTCCAGATCAATCTACTGTTGCATCCCAACAAGCTCAACCTCATACACCTACTAATGTTGCAGGAAGTGCAATGCTAGATGCACAAGCCGCAGCAGGAGGAAACGAACCAGAGGGAGATCCAACTAACTTTCCTATTGCCACCAACTTTCCAAAAGCTGGTGTAAGTGGCGATCCTAAAACTGCTGGAGCTTCTACTATCATGGGGCCTGATTCTACAGATGAGCAGAACTCAGAAAAGGGTTCTGTCAACCTCCAGAATAATCCAGATATTCCAAGCGATGAGATGCAAGGAACTTTGCCTAATACTGACCCTGTTGGGATGCCGATTGATCCTGAAACTAATTTTCCAGAATAATCTAGATAAAGGTTATTTTCTCTAAAATCTCAAGCTTGTATTTGAAGCTGAGGTAGGAACACCACAGCTTCAAAAGCTTTCCCCGCTTCCTTTGTTCTCTTCGCTGACAACTGATATTGTTGCCACAGTTCCAAGCTGAGAATACAGGCAATTAACCACACTAAACCTAGAGCATAGCCAGCCGCCACATCAGTAGGCCAATGTACGCCAAGATAAAGCCGACTAAAACCTATCGCCACAATTAAGGCCATGGTTAAGGAAAATATTCGTCCTTGCCATTGAGGAAATTGCTTTGCCAAAGTGTAACTAATGAAACCATAAATCGCTATTGACGCCATTGCGTGACCGCTAGGAAAGCTGTAGTGAGCAACATCAATAATCCAATCCCAAAGTGCTGGACGTGCCCTACCAAACCGCGCTTTCAACAAATAATTTAAGCCCATTGCGCCAACTGCGGTTATACCTAAGGTAGTTGCTTCCCAAAGACGCTTATTATATGTTGACCAAATTCCCAATCCCAAACAAATTAACAGCAAGGGTAGCGGCTCGCCAAGGAAAGTAACACCGAGCATAATGCGATCGCCTATTGGCGTGTGTAGCTTTTGAATAGCTAGCAAAATCCTTTCGTCAAGACCAGATATGTGCAACAGTCCGAGGCCGCATACCAGAGCGCAAACAGCCCCCGATACCAGTACAAGTTGTTGGCTACCTGCTCTGCCTAATTTTTGCATAGGCGTTTGGGGGAATATGGCTGAGATGTTTATAGGTAATTTTTTTGCTGCTGGTGTTGTGCTGATAACATTCTTAGTTACAGGTAATTTTATGAACTTTTTTCTGTAATCTAAGACAATATCGTAGATCAGCCAGGCGATCGCACTTGGACTCTGATCTCGGTGGAAAATAACAAGAATATTTCCTGTCAAATTGTTAGCGCTAACTTGTGCGATTCCTTCTTCCTTTGACAATCTTAATTCCAGGTATTGCTTGAGAGCTTGCGAACCATAAAGTCCATCGACTTTATACCTAGCTCTTCCTTTGACAGCGGTATGTATTGCTCGAACTAAAAGATTATCACCGACGAATTTCTCGAAATTAGAAGTGCCCATTTTTCAGTTTACTAGATAACTGCTGTTAGATAACTTCCTTATGCAAGGAAGTATTGTGAACTCTTTATACATTACTGATTTTTTTAGTTCCCGAAACAGTCCTGAGTAGCATAACACTCAGCATCATCGGTAGTAGATAAGCTAATGCACATTTAACTTGCATATTTTTGATTTTAAGGACAGATATCGTATTTGTCCTTCATTTTGGTTTTCGTAGTAATAATTATACTTCTGCAAACTATCGAGGTTTGAAATAATTTATTGTTACATATTCTACAAAGATTAAATGCTGTTATTGGAATCAAAGTAAACTTGCCAATCAAATGCAAAATTCAAACAAGTAAAAAAATAAACGTTTTTCAATGTGATTACTGTAATTACGTATAAAAATCGTTGAATTTTAATAGTAAGAATATCTGAAGATATTTTTAATTTGTTCATAAATTACAGCAATCATAGGTAAGCTGTAAACACATTGTAAATATGAAAGCTTAAAAAGCTTTGCACTCACAAAGGTATTTAGGTCTCGTTCACAAGTGGATCAACAGCAAGGAAAGCGCGATATCTGGGAATTCCAGAAACACGAACATCCTAGCGAAAATCTTAGCTATCCGAATTTTGATGGTCATAGCAGTGATGGCATTAAGGAGACATAAATAAATTAGTTCAAAATTAGCTCAGTAGTTAGTATGATATTGATGATTATGTTTATTTACGCCAAGTTATTTAGCTAGTATTGAAGTTTTAAATCAATACTAAAGAAGAGCGCTCTAACTACTGATAACTGGGGAGTATGGCAGTGAAATGGTATTTATACTGTCTGATTCTTCCTACTGGTTGTGGCTGCATCGCTGACCGCAATTAGCTCAGGAGAACATCTACAGATGTTTAAGCCAATGTGAGACTTTTGTGCAACTCTGTCGTAATTTCTTTTACCTACCAAGAAAAGGAATCAATACTAATGGCACACCTGTTTGAAACATTCAGGATTCGTCAAGTTACCTTTCGTAACCGCATCGCCCTTTCACCTATGTGTCAATATTCGAGTACAAATGGATATGCTAATGACTGGCATAAAATTCATCTAGCTTCTCGTGCAGTTGGCGGTTGCGGGTTAGTAATGACAGAGGCAGCAGCTGTAGAACCAGGGGGGCGCATTAGTCCACAAGATTTAGGCATCTGGACAGATGAACACATAGAAAATTTAGCCAAGATTGTGCAATTAATTCATAACTTTGGTGCGGTTGCTGGTATTCAACTCGCTCATGCAGGCAGAAAAGCAAGTACTGCCAAACCAAGTAAGGGAGGAAAAGCACTGGATGAATCTCAAGAAGGGTGGCGTCCTCTAGTTTCAAGCAGTGCGATCGCCTTTAGTAAAGATAGCCCTGTACCAGAAGCCCTAAGCATCGAAGGAATTCAGCAAGTTATTAATGCTTTTGTTCAAGCTGCCAAACGTTCTTTAAAAGCAGGTTTCAAAGTCATTGAAATCCATGCTGCTCATGGCTACTTATTGCACCAGTTTCTCTCACCACTGGTTAACACTCGAACAGATGATTATGGTGGTAACTTTGAAAACCGTACCCGACTACTGAGGGAGATTGTTCAGGGAGTGCGAGAAGTTTGGCCAGAAACATATCCGCTATTTGTACGTATCTCTGCGACTGATTGGGTAGATAAAGGTTGGGACGTAGAGCAGAGTATCGCCTTAAGCGACAAACTCAAATTTTTAGGCGTGGATCTAATCGACTGCTCCTCAGGGGGCATTATACCAGGCATCAATATACCATTAAAACCAGGTTATCAGACTCAGTTTGCTGAACGTATTCGCCGTGAAGCCGATATCTATACAGGAGCCGTAGGCTTGATTACATCTCCTCAACAAGCTGACCAAATTATTCGTACACAAGGGGCTGATCTAGTGCTGTTAGGGCGCGAACTACTTCGCAATCCTTACTGGCCACACCTAGCAGCCAAACAACTAGGACATGATAAACTCTGGCCTGTTCAATATGACCGAGCCTGGCTTTAAAGCTGGGTTTTTTGACATTGGGTTTTGCGATCGCTACGCCTAGATAAATTATGGCGATCGCAAGAAAACGCAATGAATCGAAAGAATTAGTTGGGTGGTTGTTTGCGATCGCCCGTATATGCTTCAATGCAAACGGAGTTTGCATTACCCCAAGCGCAGCTTGGGGGAGCGCAATCCTAGCGCTCAGGCATAGGGCGCGCTTCGCGATCGCGTTCCCAATTGATTGGATTATTGATAATATATTGTCTAATTCGATCAAGGGCGAATTCATTACGAATTATGTTGTCATGAAACCTTTCTTGCCATCCAAAACCTTCATATATTTGATTAATTTCAAATGAACATCGTCCTTTGTACCATCTAATAATTTTAGAAAGGGAATTTTTAGACAACATCGGATTAAATAACCCAGTAACCCCGCCCCGTTCCCCATCCCCCCGTTGACTTGTAGAGACGCGATTCATCGCGTCTTCTTGTGTTTGATTAATAATCACAATCCCATGAATATGATTAGGCATGACGCAAAACGAATCTATCTGGCAATTAGAAAAATTATTAGGAATCTCATACCACAATTTATGAGCGATTTCTCCAATTGGTGACAGCTGCATTTCACCCTGTACAACCTCACCAAAAAAGCATTTTTTACCATCCGTGCAAATAGTAACAAAATATCCACCATTACTAGCATAATTCCATCCTGGTAAACGTGTTGAATCAATTCGATATTTACCTTTGTATTTCGGTTTGTTGTCTTTTGGTTGAGGATCGTAATGATTCATGATTACATGATTAATTTATACAAAGATTTATGCAATTATTGCTTTGCATTGATGTAATTGCCAACCCAAAAAACTCGGAATTATTATCATACCAATTCAAATAATGTTTGCGACACATAAATTCTTCGTAGGGGCACGGCACTGCCCCTACCCATATGTTGCATTCTTTTTTCAAATTGGTATCAGTATGTAAATACGGGATGAATCACCGGAAAATAGACGCGATGAATCGAGTCTCTACAAATGGTCTATTTGTTACATTCTTTTTTCAAATTGGTATAAATATGACGTTTCTCAATTGCGTGCAATCCGGTTCGGATTAGGCTTTTTGATAAAAATTATAATAGATGACAAAAACGCATTGTAGAGACGGCGATTTATCGCGTCTCTCTATTCGTCCACAACACAAGTCCGTTCATCCACAACACAAGTCCATTCGTCCACAACGCAAGTCCATTCGTCCACAACGCAAGTCCGTTCATCCACAACACAAATCCGTTTATCCACAACGCAAGTCCATTCTCAACGATTTGTTGTTTATTGTCGTGCAATTACTGAGCTAAAAATCAAATCTTATTACAAAAAACACCTTATTTTGCAAGCTTTACTGAACCGCTACATTGTCCTATTGAGACACTCTAGAAAGATAGAGTTTAGTAAAAAGTATCCATTGATGCCACGCAAAACAAGAAGCTCTACCGTGCTAGAAAAAACCGAAAAGAGATTAATTGGACTTAAATCGATTAATTCCAACCTTGACTTTGGTGATTCCATCAGTTTAAACCATTTAACCGAGTTAACTGGGCAACTCCGCAACCAGATTGACCAGTATAATATGATGCTAACTGACCTTGACACAGCAAAGGGAGAAATAGAAATCCTTGAAAAGACCATTCGGGAAACTTCAGAACGCTTAGTCAATGGCGTGGCGTCGAGGTATGGTAAAAACAGCCGGGAATACGAGATGACAGGCGGAGTACGCAAAAGCGATGCCTGCGGCGGGCTACGCCTACGCATTCGTAAAGCCACTATTACCCGGTTAAAATCTACCGCAGACTCAAAAGCGGCTTCTACACAGACGGCGTAACGAGCAACGGGCATCATTCACGGTGTAATGATGCCCGTTGCTTATCGTATTCGATTAAAGATTTATCATTAAGACCGCAAGAGAGCAGGGGGAGAAAGGGTTTTTACCTTATGTCCTTGTGGCTCAGGATTTTGGCTAGAAGAGAAACGCAACGTCAGGCTGTTGCTGAAGTGTAGATATTCCCTCCCCTTACAGTGAAGGGGTAGGGTGAGGCTGAGAAAAAGGTAACTGAATTAGCGATTAGCGGCGTCTGCCACCAAAAGAAGGTGCGCGACGACCACTAGAACGTCCGCCACTACCAAAGCTACTGCCGCTAGGATTGCGTCTAGGTGATCTAGAACTATTGGAAGGTCTTAGTTCACTACTACCAAAACCAGAACCACTAGGACGGTTACGTGTATTGGTGCGTGGTGCAGTGCGTATAGTTGAGCTATTGGGATATGACCTTCTAATTGTCCCCGTACTGCGGAAAGCAGTGCGATTTCTCACAGCTGCTGGTGGCGCGTTGTAGCGACTGCGGTAGCTTTGAACCGCTTGATCATAGTTTCTGCCATAACCACCATAGCCAGTCATCACTTGTCCAGGTTGATAGACAGGGGGTACATAATACTGCGGTCTAAACAACAGGCTACCAAGCGCCTGACCCGCTACGCCACCAGCCACAGCCCCAGCAAAGGGTGCCCAGAAGCCACTTTGTTGACGGACTACGACCGTTTCTTGTTGCCCTGTTTGGGGATTTGTTCTGTTTTCAGTGACGTTGTGGACGTACTCAATTTTAAAATCTTCTGTCAAGTATAAACTGGGCTGTCCGTTTTCTACTTTTAAGTAACTTTTCTTACCCTCTTTAATTTCTTCATCTGTCAGCCGTGCCATTTGCAAATTTTCAGTTACAAAGGTCGGGGGTTTACTGCCAATTAAAAACAGGGTATATTCCCCAGTGGCATCGTCATAAGTTGCTTGTTGTACTTGATACTGACCATCACTGAGTTTGGTGGCAGCCGACGAGCTTTGGCTAACATTCTGGGCTGGGGGTGTAGTTTGGTTACCACCTCCACAACCAACAGTTGTCAAGCATAAACTCATCGCTAAAAAAACTACTGTAAACTTACGTAGTATGTTCATGAGCATTGCATTAGTATCCTATCTTCGAGCTTAACAAGTTCACAGTACACGTTGTAAGTACGGACTACCCAACAACTTACAATGGAATCAATTCGGGATAGTATTGTAATACTTGATCGTTAGTGAGTTCATCGCCTAACTGCGCTGGCGAGAAATGCACCTGTATGGCCTTGAGTTTATTGTTATAGTGCAAATTAATTAAAGCTTTCAAAGCTTGTTTCAAAGCCTGAATGTTAGACAAGTCGGTTTCTAAATCTGGTACTTCTCCTTCATAAGCAACTGTAATCATTACAATTACGTTGCGCGTCACAGGTATAGATAAAGGGTCATCAAGTCCAGAATCAGAACTCAAATCTGGTTCACTCAGATATCTTTGGGCGGAGTCAGTAAATAATTCATTTACATAATCTCCTGCTTCACCCTCATTCCAAAATACGTCACCTTCATTAGCAGCAGACAGCCAAGAATCATCATATTGCAGCAGTGTTTGGCAGATTTCTACCAGTTCTTCTCCCATAACTTGCAAGTCGCCATCTGTATCGATCGCTTCCCGTGCAGCATGATTTAATACGCCCAAAATTGGTGCTACCTCTGTTCCTCCTAAATGCAAGAATAGGCGAAAGACAACATAGCGAGTCCGGCCAACCATCCTATTAAATGTATCGCGCATCTGTTTCCTCCATAAATTTTTTAGTTGTTAAGTTCCTAATTCCTCTTGCACAAAAACCCTGAATAACTATTGTTCAATGTAATAAAAACTTTTAACAAAATCTACAACCATATTTAACGAAGGCAGCATATATTGAGCAGATTCACTGGTTATATTATCAAAAAACGTAGCATTAGCATCAAGGGGATTAATAAATCGTTTACCGAAGTAGGGATTATCATACAAAATCAAAGTTTGAGCGCTAGAATTTGTTAATATTGTCTGGGTAGGAGCTTTAAAAAAATTTAATTTTGCTGCTAGTTCTAAATTTTTTCGCATATCTCTAATGATCTGAGCCTGATTTCTAGCTTCCTCGATCAAAGTCCTTAATTGCCTCACCCGATGGGGTGTTTTTAGCCCCAAGAGAGATATATCTTCGCCCCTGATCATTTCCAGCAGCCTGTCAATGTTTTGTTGTGTGTTGGTGGCATCAATAAAGGGAAGAATCGCAATATAAGCTGTGGCAAACAAATCTTGGTCACTATCTACCCGAAAAGTCAAAATAGTCCGACGACGCCCGATTTCTATAGTTGGAGGCTGTTTTAATTTCCGATATTCTCGATAAATTTCGTAATAAGAGCCAGCTAGGGCAAAATTTGCGTCGTGTTCTAAGGCTGCATCGACGATAATGCGAATTGTTGGCGGTGTTTCATTAAAAAAGTCTCCTGAATCTTCAGAGTTGAACTTTTGGATGATAGAGCGATCGCCCGTAGGGCTGAGGTCAACCCATTCACAAGTTATACCTTCGGTTTTTAAACCAAACCTGGAGGTGGCGTAAAGTTTGGCCCCGGTTAACACTGCTCCTGTTAAGTCGGCTCCTATCCATTCCGCCTTAATTAATTTGGCCTGAGTTAAATCAGTATGTACTAAACTAGCATTTGTTAAATTGGCATTGCTTAAGTCTGCCCCAATTAAGCTAGCTCCACTTAACTTGGCATTGCTTAAATCTGCCCAACGAAGATTTGCGCCGCTTAAATCTGCCCAACGGAGATTTGCACCGCTTAAATCTGCGCCGCTGAGGTTAGCACGGCTGAGATTTGCTTGTCTAAGTTCTGCATCTCGCAAATTTGCACCACTGAGATCCGCACGACCCATATCTGTAGCGTTGAGATTCGCCGTCTCTAAGTTTGCTCCCGTTAGAGAACAGCCTCTTAAGGTTGCTTCACTCAAGTTGGCACGGCGTAGATTTGCTTGTCGGAGTGTGGCTTCTCGCAGATCAGCACTGGTGAGGTTGGCCTCGAATAAATCTGTGCGGCTGAGGTCTGCCCGAATTAACTCGGCGCGGATCAATGTAGCCTCCCTGAGTTGGGCGCGGCTGAGATCGGCTCTAATCAAATTAGCTACGTTAAGGCTGGAGTTGTTGAGGATGGCGCTAGTAAGATTCGCGCCACTGAGTCTGGCTACATTAAGTTTGGCATGGCTCAAATTAGCTTCACTGAGATTCGCACCACTGAGATTGACCACACTGAGATTAGCATGGCTGAGATTTACACCATTAAGTTTGACACCGCTCAAGTTAGCTTCACAGAGGTCAACACCAGTAAAGTCTAGAACTCCTGCCGCGTATTTTTCCAGCAATTCTTCTACAGTCATGAATGCTACCTCTGGGATGCCAACTTTGATAATAGGTAAAGTATGCAGAAAATATTTAAAAGAAGGACTATCAAAATTAAAAATGAAAATTGGTATTTTAGGACTTGGACTGATAGGTGGGTCTTTGGGATTTGATTTGCGATCGCAAGGACATCATGTCTTAGGAGTTAGCCGTCGTCAATCAACTTGTGAAAAAGCGATCGCTTTAGGTAGCGTTGATCGAGCATCAGTTGATATGAGCCTCTTGGCTACCGCAGAAGTTGTATTTATTTGTACACCTATAGGGCTTATTGTTCCCCAAGTTGAACAGTTGATTGAGCATTTGTCTCCCACTACGATAGTCACCGATGTTGGTTCGGTCAAAGCACCAATCGTTAAAGCCATATCCCCCCTTTGGGATCATTTTATCGGTGGTCACCCGATGGCGGGAACAGCAGATAGTGGAATAGAAGCCGCACAACGGCATTTATTTGTGAATCGGCCTTATGTACTGACACCAATACATACAACACCAAGGACGGCAATTTCGGTGGTTGAGGAAATTGTGCGATCGCTTGGGTCTAACATTTACCATTGTCAACCAGAGCAACATGACCGCGCTGTGAGTTGGATTTCTCATTTACCCGTGATGGTAAGTGCTTCATTAATAGCTGCTTGTCTGAGCGAAACTGACCCCGATGTTTTGCAATTAGCTCAAAACTTAGCTAGTTCAGGTTTCCGAGATACCAGCCGTGTAGGTGGCGGAAATCCAGAGTTAGGGGTGATGATGGCGCAATTTAATCGACAAGCATTGTTGGGGTCATTGCAACAATATCGCCACAACCTCGACGAATTGATTAATTTAATTGAGCAAGAAAATTGGCTGAAATTAGAAGAGAAGCTGCAATTAACTCAAAAAGCAAGACGAGAATTTGTTGAGTAATACAGCATTTTTCAGCTAAATGAAGTACACAGGTAGCGGGTAGGGGCACAACAATGTTGTGCCCTTATGATCGCGGTTGTTGGGATTGATGCAAGTATTGCAACTGCTCGTAATCTTTTGGTGTATCAATATCAATTGCGCCTAATGGAAAAGGAACGCAGAAGACTTCATTGAAATGTTGCTTAATCAAATGTTTTGCACCGACAGTCTCTTTTAAGGCTGCTAGTTCTGAGAAAAATTGATAGCTAAATAAAGCTGGTACGCCAAAAGTCTGTGCATATTGAGAAGCGATGATCGGTTTCCCTGTAGAGTGATATGCCGCAACTAGCTGATTAATAATTTCAGCAGAAATAAATGGCTGATCGCAAACAGTAATAACTGCTGCATCTATGCTTTCATAACAGTTTGATAATGATGAAATTCCGCAACGAATTGAAGAACTCATACCCAAATTCCATTGCAAGTTTTCAACCACCTGTACAGAAGGTAAGCTGACTTCAGAACGTATTTGTTCGGCATTTGCTCCTAAAACCACCACTACTGGTTTGCAAACTGAGGCTATTGCACTTTCAAGTGTATGGCGAAGTAAGCTACCTCCTTGATAAGGTAAAAGTTGCTTAGATGTACCCATGCGGGTTGATGCACCTGCTGCCAGAATAATGATGGCAACATTTGATTTAGTATTCTCTAATTTGGGATTTAAAAAGTTACAAATCAAGCTGGTTTCTGCTCTGCTCGGTTAGAACCTTCCACAAACTGTTTACCACAGTCTTTACAACGATAGCACTGCTTTCCTCTGCGATACCCATTTTTAGATAGCCGCTGTGATTGACAATATAGACATTTCATTACTTTCATTACATTGCCGAACAGATGATCTCCGACATACGGCTCTAAATATGACACAAGCAAGTCTTCAATTTGCTGCGTCAGTCGTTGCCGATGTTGTTGATCTCGGCTGCGAAGTGCCGATAATAATACAGCATTGCTGCTGTGAACACAAACTTCTGCAAGCAGGCTGCACTCTAGTTCACTCAATTTTGGGTTTCGCTGCTTCAAGATACTTGTCATAAAGTTAATCGCTTCAGTGGTCATGCTTTCATCAATCGATTGGAAAATCTGACGTGCGATAAAAAACTGCACAAATACCACCCGTGATACTGGCTGTTCAAATAGTTGCGAGACAGAAGTTACAAGAGCATGAATCATTTCACGCAGTGATAACTGGACAATTTCTGGTATATTCACCTGCGCCCACATACTTTTGACCCGCTCGACGTGGCGTAACTCCATCGCCTGAAAAATTGCGGCTTTATCAGGAAAAAACTGATATACAGAACCAATCGCCGTCCCTGCTTTTGCAGCAATCAGATGGGTGGTAGCAGCTTCATAGCCCACCTCATCAAACACTGCTGCTGCTGCATCCAAAATTTTTTCAACTCGTTGTTTTCCTCGCTGTTGTTTAGGTTGACGACGTAGATTTCTTGACGAATGTGAATATTCTGTCATATATTAAAAGGCGACGGATTTTTCACAATTTTATATCTAGCGGAGAACATCATGGAGTCTATGCTTCCTGGTGCGCCTTGGTTGTTGGCGCACAAATCGATGCTGGCAGTAAACCAACCTCGGAAAATTTCCTTGTATGGAACTGACTATGTAATGTGGAAAGATTCTACCGGAGCTATATATGCGCTTCCCAATGCTTGTCCACACATGGGAGCAATGTTGTCAGAAGGATGGTGCGAAGCACAAAGTGATGGCAGAAGTACTGTAGTTTGCCCGTTTCATGCTCTAGAGTTTGATGGTTCAGGCTGCACTGTTTTACCTGGAACTAACAAGAAAACATTGTCACAACTCAAACCCTTAGAGCTAATAATTAAAGGAGATTTTATTTGGTCTTATGGTGGATACGAGCCAAAAATACCTATCCCCACAATACTGAATGAGATTGCCGAAACATATTACTTTATTGGGCATACAGCAGATAGAAGTGTAGAGACGGACTTGCTAACCATGCTGCTGAATATGCACGACTACAATCATCAAAATGGTACTCACCGAGACTTGTTTCGCATTACAAATGTAGAATTTCACCAATTTATTGATCAGGGGCATCATTCTCATGCGTTTTATGATCTGCCTACAGCACCTTACACCTTAGGAGAAAAGCTGAAGAAACCCGATTTGCTTTTATTGCCCAACACCATTAAAGCGCACCTAGAAAATCACTTCCCAGCCTTGGTGATTTTTCATGGAGAAATGCCATTAGGTAAAGCCGCGCAGTGCCATATATTTGTCCCAGAAACTTCTAATCGGACACGGACTTATATTTTGTTATTTGGTCAAGCCAAGCATCCTATATTTAAGATATTTGGCAGTACATATCTCAAGTTTGGTGAGGTTATAGTGAATCAAGATGCAGATATTTTAGGAAAAATTTATCCGAATACGTCTCAGAAAATTAAACTTAACAATGAGGTAGGTATGGATTGGGTGCGACGTAATTTTGAGAATTTCCCCAACATTGTAGAACCTAATCTTTCAAAGTAAACAGTGAGGGTTAAAACCTGTAGCAAAACTTTCGTTCAATAATGAAAAATATCTAGGAGTCTTTATATTTTTATATTCCTTTTTATTTGCCACCCAACTCAGAAAGAACCTATTCCCAACATTTCGATAGGGTGCGGATTCTGCCTCTGGGGTTGCACCTGTGTGGACACTATGGCATAACGTCGTCGAGTTTGAGTTGTAAGTCGGGGAATATAAAAGAAGAAATGGCATATCCTAAGCGATATTGTTGCTGTTGATATACACCATTAATGAGTTGGCAGATTGTAAAGGTAGGTTGTTTAGGATTACCGATGAATTGTAACCCGCCTAAACTGCAAAAATCTACAATCCAATATTCTGGTATTTGTAGGAAAGCATATTCTTCTACTTTTCTAGCATAATCGTCTTGCCAATTCTTACTAACAACTTCGGCAACGAGCTTAATTGTATTGCCATTACAGATAATCGGTCTTTTTTGCCAAAGCGCTTCGTTGTTAAGTTTTGCTTTATCTAGAACAATTACATCTGGACGTAGCACTGTTGCTTCAGCGTTAGGTGGCTTAATTAAACAAGTTTTTGGAACCAGCAAGTTAAGATTAGAACGAAGAATTTCAGCATAAATTCTACCAGCAATATTTCCTGAAACTTCTTCATGAGGGCCTGTCGCTTCCATATCACGTAGTTCTCCGTCAATGAGTTCGTAACGGGGGTTATCCCCGTATTCGGCTAAAAACTGCTCGAAAGTGAAGAGTTGGGGTGGAGTGTAGGTCATAGTTTATGTTTCGGGTGGAGATGGTTTTATATTAACGAAGTCATATTTTCAACTCCTCTAATTGCTCAATTTTGGTGGTCTTGACTTCATTTCTGTGGTGAATTGGGTCTGTGCGGTCTTTCAAAAAACCAGCACAACGGTTTGTTAGTACGGCTTGAATTTCAGCAATAATAGATAAGGCGATCGCTTCTGGTGTATCAGCCCCAATATCAATACCAATGGGGCCATGCAACCTTTGTAGCTGTTCTGATGTGTAATTAATTTCTTCTGCACGTAAATCTTGAAGTAATTTTTCAGTGCGATGCTTCGGCCCCAAAAAACCTAAGTAACGTGCAGGAGATGGCAATAATATTTTTAGGATTTCTAAATCGTCGAGGTAATTATGAGTCATCACTACAGCTATAGTGCGTTCATCTACACTTATTTGTTTGTGTAAAATATCTCTGCGGCTAAGAATTACCTCATCAGCCATTGCAAAACGCTCTTTGGTTGCTTCACTTGCTCGACAATCAACAATAGTGACGTGCCAACCCAAGTTTTTAGCAAACTGAGCTACTGGTACAGCGTCATGACCTGCACCAAAAATTATCAGTTGTATAGGTGGTTGAATTAGTTCGATTAAGACATCAACACTACCTGATAAAAGTTGGTATTTGTTAACACTTAAACGTTGATTTTGCAGAGCGACTTGAGCATCTTTAATCAGGGCAGCAGTTAATGCAGGTTCTGCGATATTACTGGTAACATTACTGTCTGTATTAAGTAACAAGCGTTCCCCAACCTTGACGTTAGCTATACCCTCCACAGCAAAAACAGTGGCAATAATACCAGGTTGCTGATTGCAAAAACATTGATTAATCACAGCCAAGGGGTTAAGTGGATCATTAGTATCTAAACGTTCAATCAGGACTTGCACTACTCCGTTACAGCCCAGCCCAAACCCCCAAACAATATCTTCATCGGCTGTAGTGTCGTAGGTGACAACTATTGGTTGTCCATCTAGCATTGAGCAGCGAGTATGCTCAAATACATCATTTTCCAAGCAACCACCACTAATCATTCCTAACATATGGCCTGCTTGTGTCATCAACATTCGGGCCCCAGGTCGCCGATAGGTAGAGCCTTTAACATTAACAATAGTGGCAAGAAATGCAGGTTCAGCATTGTGCTGACATTCTTTAAATGCTTTCAAAATAGCATTTAGCTCATTCATATTGTTATGTGTGCTGACAGTAGTAGCTTAAATTTACTAGATTAGACTCAAAGTCCAATAGTGCTAACTAAAATGTAACCCTTAAATACTAAAGGGTTGGAAGAATAGTGAGTTAAAAATTTTGAGGCTGTCTCTCTTACATTATTATAAATACTTTTGCATCTACACTAGGTTATAGAATTATTAGATATTAAGTATGATGTTTTGTATTGATTTAATTTATACTTTAGATAGATGTATAAGTGCAGCTGTTAAAGGTCGTTCTAAGTTTTAACGAGAAATCAAAAATTGCAGCAATTTATGGGGAAGAGTAAACCCCTAAATCATCACATCCTTACACCCTGCCTCAACAAAAAGTATTTCTGCATAAGTCTTGGGTGGGTAAGCATAAACTTCTATCATGCCTAATAAGTCAAGGAATTATAACATTTAAGTTATTACACTTATTGAGTTAGTATTCTATAACCTCAGCATTTAAAGATTTTATGACATCAACTTGAAGTTTAAACAAAACAGAGTATAAAGGTTTTGTGCCAGCACGTATACTGCAATGTTTAAAGTTTATACAATTTTAGTAAAGAAAATTGACTAAGCAAATCTTAATATCTAATACAAAAATGAGCTAAATGTATAAAAATGCTGAATATTTTTATACATTGTATAAAATAATTAATTTGTCATAAATTAATTAAGTATATTCCCTATCACATTTTCTTCAAATTTATTTAACAATCATTGCAGTCACAGAGATTTTGACTAGATACAAAGTAATTTAAAACACCACAAAAAGTAGAGGTAGGGCAATTTATAGACTCTATATATAGTAAGTCGGAGGGGTAAAGCTCCGGCTTAGTTCAGTGTGGTGACAGTCAAGTTTGTCTAAAAATTAGTCTTTCTATCAGGTGTAGTCATGAATAATATTCTGCGTGAGCATCGCGTGCTAGTAACCGGAGCATCTGGTTTTATGGGTTCGTGGTTGGCTAAGTATCTGCTAGACCAAGGAGCAACGGTAACAACAATACTGGCAGACTGGAACCCAAACAGTTATTTTATGCGTAGTGGGATATTTCAACGTGTTCAAAATGTGATCGGCTCAATAGAGGATTACAATTTGCTGGAAAAGCTGATTGGCGATCGCGGTATTGATACAGTATTTCACCTAGCGGCGGTATCAGTTGAAGGCCTAGCATTTGAAAAGCCCCGATTAGCATTTGAAATTAACATTCGCGGCACATATAACGTTTTAGAAGCCTGTCGTGTACATTCTGATGTAGTCAAACGGATAGTTGTAGCGTCCAGTGACAAAGCCTATGGTGATAGCCCTGTTTTACCTTATACAGAAGACCTCCCTACAGTGGGTAAAAATCCTTACGATGCTTCTAAAAGCTGCGCTGATATGATTGCTCGTACTTATTCTCACAGCTATGGATTACCAGTAGCAGTAGGTAGGTTTGGCAATATTTACGGCGGTGGGGACTTGAACTTGAATCGATTAATACCAAATACCATTCGTCGCTTGCTAAAAAATGAACCACCTATTGTTCGTGTCCCTACTCAAGGAAGTTTTATGCGGGACTTTCTATATGTAAAAGACGCTGTAAATTCCTATGTAGCAATGTTTAAAGGTCTGGAGAATCCAGATGTGCATGGAGAGGCGTTTAACTTTGCAATGGGCGGTAGTTGGACAGTGCTGGAGATAGTACAGAAGATTCAGCGCATTATGAATCGTGAGGATATAGAGCCGATGCTTGTACCTCAAACTCATGGAGAAATCTGGCATCAGCACGTCTCAACACAGAAAGCACAAAAAGTTCTTGGTTGGACTCCCTATTATTCTTTTGATGAAGGACTCAGAGAAACTGTTGAGTGGTATGTGGAGTTTTTATGCGGTTCAGTTCTTGCCAATGGTCGAACTCCATTAGTAGCGGGTGTCTAGTTTCTTGGCTATCTGCTAGTCCTACTTGGCTCAAGTCTTTTGAAATTTCATGCTGAAATGCCTCAACCATGATTTAATCGCAAATTTCATTAGCGGAATGCAGACATCTACAAAATCAATAACTGGTAAAAATTCGGCGATTTCTCCAGATTACAGGGATAACTTAAGATTTCAATCAAGCTTGGATTGATGAGAATTGCTATCTACATCAAATACTAACTCTAAGGTTTGTAACTTATGTTACTAAACAATCAACAAACAAATGTGTCTCTACCGACTTGTGATGATCGATTGCTTTGGGATACATGGATGTCCATGTTCCATTTTCCTACGCTAACTGTTGCAGATGAGGTAGGGCTGTTTCCTCTTTTAGATAAATTTCCAGCGACGGCTGCTGAAGTAGCCCAAAGCCTTTCTTTAAGCCACCGTTCTACTGAAGCGCTATTGGGAGTAATGACATCACTCGGTTATCTAGTTCAGCAAAGTGGGAAGTTTCATATCACCGAGGTGTCTCGAAATTTTCTCCTTCCTAACAGTCCTTACTACTGGGGCGGAATATTGCATTTAATGCGAAGTACTCCACTATCCCACTCATCACTACTAGAGGCATTGCAAACAGATAAGTCTACTATCTATGATGACCAAGATATTTGGGAAACTCATGAGCTAGAACCGGAACAAGCCAAAGCCTTTACTCGGCATATGCACAGTCAAACTGTCTCTCCTGCCGCAGGTGCTGCAATTAGGGGTGACTTTACAGATGTCAAACGTCTTCTTGATGTGGGTGGTGGTTCTGGTGCTTTTTCTTTTGCATTAGCTCGACGCTATCCTGAAATTTGTTGCACAATTTTAGAACTGCCAGTGGTGTGTAAGATAGCAGAAGAATATATTGCTTCTGCTGGACTGCAAGAACAAATAGATACCAAAGCAGCAGATTTCTTTAAAGATCCTTTTCCTGAAGGTTACGATGCAATTGTCTTCGGTAATATCTTTCATGATTGGGGAAGAGAAAAATGTCTTCTTTTAGCGCGTCGTAGCTTTGAAGCTTTGCCAAAAGGAGGTCGTATTTATCTTCACGAAATCTTACTATCTGATACCAAAGATAATCCTTTGGTGGCAACTTCATTTTCAATGTGCATGGTTTGGGTTACTGAAGGTAAGCAATTTACAGCAGGCGAACTTCATCAGCTTCTTACAGAATGCGGATTTGCAGATATATTAATAACTCCAACCTACGGTTATTATTCTCTAATTAGTGGTACAAAGCCATGATTATTTAACAGCAACAAACTGTTGAATTTATCTAATTCACATCTTGCACGAGTTGCTCTATTGCTATTTTTGTAGGGTGGGCAGTGCCCACCCTACGGATATCAGTTAAAGAATTTAGACAGCTTGCTTGGTCTGTTAAAAAGCTTAATTGTTCGGGCATCTTATAATCAAGCGATCACCTCAAATAACGACTTCTATTTAGAACTGTATCGCTCCTTAAGCTTACAAAAGTGAGAGAAATAAAATGGTTCAACAAATTGATAAACCTATCTTTAGTACTATTGACAATCCACAAACAAACGGTAGGCAAGTTTGGGATGTCATCATAGGTTTACACGCTTATCCAACCCTTCTAGTAGCTCATGAACTAAAATTGTTTCCGCTGTTAGCTGAAGCCCCCCGTACTCTTCAGGATATTTGTCAAAGCCTTAACCTTGCAAACCGTTCGGCTAGCGCGGTTGTTTCTATATGCACTTCTTTAGGCTTGGTTGAATTTAAAGATAACTATTATACCCTCACCACTGTAGCTCGTGAGTACTTGCTGGAAACTAGCCCAACTTCTTTTTGTGGTTATTTCGATTTAATGATTGCCAATTCTGCTTCCTACTCTTATGAAGCAATTAAAAAAGCGGTTTTGACCGATGCAACGCAGATTTACAATGGCGAGGATGTCTTTGAAGTTCACGAACAAAAAGATGAAATGGCACGGAAATTTACACGAGCAATGCACTCTGCTAGCATTTCTGCTGCTCTAGCGTGGCCAGAAACAATTAACCTTTCTAGCTATAAACAAATGCTAGATGTTGCTGGTGGTTCTGGCGCTCATTGCATTGGTGCAACCTTAAAGTGCCCGAGTTTACAAGCTACCATTTTTGACTTAGCACCTGTATGCGAAGTAGCACAAGAGTTTATTCATCAACATGGGTTACAAAATCGCATCAGCACCCATGTTGGCAATATGTGGCAAGACAATTTTCCTTCAGCTGATTTACATTTTTATTCCCTGATTTACCATGATTGGACACCAGAGCAATGCTTCTTACTGACAAAAAAAAGCTTTGACAGTTTAGAGCCTGGTGGACGCTTGATTATTCATGAATGGCTGTTTAATGACGAGCGAACCGAACCGCTTTCAACAGCAGCATATAACCTAATCATGCTCCTTTGGTGTGCTGGAGGACAGCAATATTCTGGGTTAGAACTGTCTACTATGCTGGCAGAGGTTGGTTTTGTTGATATTGAAGTTAAATCAACTTTTGGTTATTGGAGTATTGTTACTGGCCAAAAGCCGAAATAAATTTTTGGGTTTTTAGGCTCGCTTCTGGGGTAGTTTTCTTTGAAAGCGCCAGCCACCTTCCCTGCTTTCTCTGAAAGCAGGGAACGAAGCATTATTACAACAACTTTTCGGGTGTAATCGGTAAATCACGGATGCGCTTACCTGTGGCATGGTAAACTGCGTTGGCGATCGCAGCTGAAACACCTGTGATGCCAATCTCACCTACACCCCTTGCACCTGCTGGGTTAAAGTTCAGATCAGGTTCGCCAACGAAAGCTACCTGAATGCGAGGAATGTCTGCGTGGGCTGGGAAGTGATAGGTAGCAAGGTCATAAACTACGGGATAGCCAATATTTGGATCAAGGTGGCACTCTTCCATGAGAGCTTGCCCAATACCCATGATCACACCGCCACGTACTTGGCTAGCTGCTGTTTTAGAATTGATGACTCGTCCGATATCCATTACCGATACCCAGCGCGTCACTCGCAAGCGTCCGATTTCTTCATCAATGCTGACTTCGCAAAAATGTGCGCCCCAAGATTGGAATGCCCATTTCTTCGCCTCAGCACCGGGAGCGGAGGATGCTGTAGCCTCAAAAGCTGCTCTTTTGGATTGACGCAAACTTGCAAAAGCTTCCTGTGCAGTCTTAGCGTTAGCAGTTTTGAGGACTTCTTTACAAGCTGACATCACCGCAGGTACAAGGCTTGCTGTCATTTGAGAACCACCCGCCAAGCCGCCATCCGGTAGCAAAGAGTCGCCTATTTCCACCCGTACTTGCTCTACAGGTAGTCCTAATATCTCTGCTGCTGTGGCCGCAACAACTGTATATGAGCCAGTACCCATATCATTGGCAGCTGTGAGGACATGGGCACTACCGTCTGGTAAAAGCCGCACCTTGGCTGATGCTGAACTCCTCATACCAGGGAAAGTTGCTGCTGCCATTCCCCAACCGATCAGTTTACCGTCACGGGTGAGCGATCGCGGTTGTTTTGGTCTATCTTTCCAACCAAATTGCTCTGCACCAACTTGCAAACAATCAGCAAAATGCTTG
Source organism: Mojavia sp. (assembly GCF_059505145.1). Lineage (NCBI taxonomy): Bacteria > Bacillati > Cyanobacteriota > Cyanophyceae > Nostocales > Nostocaceae > Mojavia > Mojavia sp. The sequence continues at coordinate 35,278 of NZ_JCACKA010000076.1, read as the reverse complement.
GCTGAGAATGGCTGACCTTTGCGTTGATGCTCTTTGGTTTCGTTTTTTAAGCGCAGTGCTACTGGATCAATCTTGAGCGCCCAAGCGAGTTCGTCCATCGCCGACTCCATTGCCCACATACCCGGATTCTCTCCTGGTGCGCGCATGAATGTTGGTGTGCCGACGTTCATCACTGCCAATTCCTGCTTTAGCCGTATATTCGGCGCGCTGTACATAACTGGTGTGATACCTGTACAAGGTTCTGGAAAAACTTCTACAGGCGAGGTACAGGATTTCGCCTCGTGGTCAATCATAATCAGACCGCCATCAGCATTTGCTCCCAAACGAATCGTCTGCTCAGTTTCGGAACGGTGTCCGGCATTCATCGTCATTTGCCGCCGACTGAGAACAACTCTCAGAGGACGCTGGAGTTTCCGCGCCGCCGCCGCACAAAGAACACCGTGGGGCCAGGGGAAGGCTTTGGAACCGAAAGCTCCGCCAAGAAAGGGTGTAACAATACGAACTCGCTCAGTTGGCAATCCAAAGAGTTCTGCATAAGTGCGCTGAGTTGCCAATATCCACTGAGATGGCTCGTAGACAGTGAGCGAGTCTGGCCCTTGCCAGTGGGCAATGATGGCGTGGGGTTCCATCGGTGCGTGTAGTTCGGTGGCAGTCTTATAGGTGGCTTCAATCTTTGCTATGGCGGAGTTAGCAGCCGTCACATTCCCCTTCTCGAACTTCAGTTCTTCTCCAAATAAAGGAGGAGCTTCCTTGAAGTTGGCTTTTTTGGCGTCTACAACTGGCTGTTGGCTAGCGTATTCGACCTTTACCAAATGCGCCGCATCACGTGCCCGCTCGAAGGTGTCTGCTACTACTAAGCCGATAATTTGCCCGGCGTAGTAAATTTTGTCATCCGACAACGGCAAACGAGACTCGTAGATTTTCGAGGTCATAAAGTTGTTGGTTGGCATAAACACCTTGGGCGCGTTTTTATGCGTAAAAACCGCAACTACGCCTACTGCCTTTTCTGCTGCGCCGGTGTCAATGCTTTTGATTTGCCCATTGGCAATGCTGGCGGTGACGAGATAACCATGAATTAAATTTGGAATTTGATGTTCGGCTGCATAGGTTGCTGTACCCGTGACCTTTGCTCGTCCATCCTTACGGCTGACGTCAGTTCCAATTATTTTGTTCATGCTACGCCTCCTCCTTTAGCTGAAACCGTAAGCGCACGACGAATTGCCCGCTTTGCCAAGTCAACTTTGTAACCGTTTTGAGTTAAGGGTTTGGCTCCCTGAAGTGCAATTTCTGCCGCTTGTTGAAATGTTTGCGCGTTGGCAGGCTTGCCAATCAAAAACTTCTCAGCTTCCTTTGGTCGCCAAGGTTTATGAGCTACACCGCCCATTGCTAAACGTACATCTTTGATGCTGTCGCCTGTCAAATCAACCGCCGCCGCTATCGAAATTAAAGCAAAAGCATAAGAAGCGCGATCGCGTAATTTCAAGTAAACTCCTGACTTAGCAAACGATACTGGTGGCAAGATAATAGCGGTAATCAATTCACCCGGCTCTAAATTCGTGTCTCGTTGGGGTGTATTTCCTGGTAAGCGATGAAAATCTATAAAAGGTATCTGCCGCTTGCCTTTAGGACTTTCTACCTCAACCACAGCATCTAACGCCGCCAGAGGTACGCACATATCCGATGGGTGAACTGCGATACACTGGTCGCTAGCACCCAGGATGGCGTGTATACGGTTGATGCCCGTTGCTGCTGGGCAACCAGTTCCAGGCTGCCGTTTATTGCAGGGGAAGGCTGTATCGTAGTAGTAGGGGCAACGGGTACGTTGCAGTAAGTTACCGCCGACAGTCGCCATGTTGCGAATTTGCTGAGACGCACCAGAGAGAATCGCACGGGCTAGCATGGGATAGTCGCGGCGGACATCGGGATGGTCTGCCATTGCCGTATTTGATACCAGCGCGCCAATCCGCAAACCGCCGCCATTGATTTTCTCAATGCGCTGCATTTGCAACCTGGAGATGTCAATCAGTTGCGATGGCTCATCCAGGAAGACTTTGAGACGGTCAACCAAGTTTGTACCACCTGCAATGAACATGGCCTTTTGGTCGGTAGTTGCCCGTTTAGTCGCATCGTTCACCGAAGTAGCGCGAATGTAGGTGAAGTTGTTCATACAGGTGTCTCCTTAGGTTCACTGACCATCACATTTGCCGCCGGAGAGGGCGGTTTTTGTCCTGCTGCTTGCTGTACTGCTGCCACAATGCCGTTATAAGCACTACATCGGCAGAGGTTACCACTCAAACGCTCCTTAATTTCAGCTTCAGAAAGGTCAGCTAGTTGGGGAGGAGTTGTTAAATCTGGTGTAATAGAACTGGCGCAACCTCTTTTAACTTCATCAAGTAGAGCAACAGAGGCGCAAATCTGCCCTGGTGTGCAATAGCCGCACTGAAAGCCATCGTTGTCGATAAACGCCGCTTGCACTGGATGGAGAGTATCGCCCTTTGCCAGCCCTTCAATGGTGACAATTTCTCTACCTTCTTGCATTACTGCCAAAGTCAGGCAAGAATAAACTCGCTGTCCATCGATTAGAACAGTACAAGCTCCACATTGACCATGATCGCACCCTTTTTTGCTGCCTTCCAATCCCAGGCGATCGCGCAGAGTATCCAGAAGTGTCACGCGCGGCTCAATGTTTAAGGTTTTCTGCTCACCATTAATCTTAAGTGTTACGTTCATTTCCCCTTCCGAACCTTGAACAGTATCTTTTGCTGCGGTTGCTTGATTAACTAATGAAGGAGCAGCTATAGCGGTTCCAGCTACAGTCAGTGCTTGTCCCAAAAAACTGCGCCGGGACGTTTTCCCCGCCTTCTTTTTATTTTGCATGATTTGTACCTTTAAATTGTCAAATGCGACCTTCTGAAAATATCAGGGCATAAATCTTTCAAACATGGTTTTAATCCTTATCTAAGAAAGAATTTTGCAGAAAAATGTATCCTCATTCGATTTATCTACGCTTTCTTTAATGATTCTTTTCGTGAATGAAGCGTGATACATCCCCTAAAAAAAATTGCAATCTATCTATGGTCTTATATTCTAAAAGTTTATGACACAGTAAGCTTTTCAAAGGTTTTGGTTAAATGATGATTTTTCAATTAGATGACACAAACTGTAAGAAACTTAATATATTTACCAAGTTATTAATTACAAAATAGCTTTAGATAGAATAACTCTATATTCTTAAGTAAAGATTAAGAAAATTTATTTTATCGCCTCACAGTGCAATAGGATAAACAGCGATCGCTACATACTTCTTTTTTGCTTTAATGACTAAATTGCTTTTGTCTTGTAGAGCGATCGCCTCATCAAATTTTAGACCTTGCTGCTTGGCTACCTTACAAGCTGCGCTCATTGCGTTTTGTAGACGAGACTTGTCAGGTTTACTAGTCATGTTTCAAGAGGGAAGGAAGTTTCAGCGAGCTTGACGCTATTTCAGTATTTCGTCTAGCAAGTTTCTTGCAGGTTGTGCTTTAGCCAGTGCTGCTTGGTGGTCATTGTAAGCACGAACCAAGCGCAAAAGACCGCTTACACCTGACTTGAGTTGTTCAAGCTCTTCACCAGCAACTAATTCTCCATCAAGCATCCGTCCGATTAAAGGTTTGATGTCGCCCACTTCCTGGCGAACTTTTTGGAGCTTCTCCACGCTACTAAGTAAACTTTTTAGAGAGTTCAAGATGTCGTCAATATCTTGGGTATCTTCTACTGATTCAGGTGAATCTTGAATTGTTACCGTATCTTCAGTATCTGAAACCACAGGTGATTCCTGTGCCGATGTTTCACTTTTAGCTCCGTTTGACCGTGCCATTAACCCTTCCTCAAAGAAATTTTTTCCAGTGTACCGTTTATCTCAACTTAGCTTCATTTTTTTTCATCAAACTCATCATTTCTATTCCTCTTTTTGGGATCACGCAGAGGCGCAAAGTCACAGAGTCGCACAGAAGAACGCAAGAGTGTGGTCGAAATAACTGAAAACTGCGTAATGTGGCCGTTCCGGTTGTCAGGTGCGTTAAAGCACAGCGCAACGCATTATTCATCTAAAGTGCATTACGGCAAAAATATTTGTTGGGACTATATTTATCACCTTGCGCCATAACATAACAGTAATAAAGCGAGAATTTCTCAAATTTTTAAAATTTTTCAATAATCGGACAAATTGCTTGTTCAACATTTTCAGGAGTTGTTTCCCAATCAACAAGCAAATCTTCTAAATCTCGTCTTAGCATCAGTAATTGCTGAATCTGTTCATCAATAGCTGTTAGCTTATCTTGCAGCTTAATTTTGATATGGTCACAAGGTAATTCACCGCCATCATGAACATTCAAAAATTCTTTAATTTCTGATAATGTCAAACCTAAACTTTGAGCGCGTTTGATAAAGTTTAGACGTGCGAAAACATCAGCATGAAATATTCTAAATCCACCTTCGGTTCTACCTGATGCTTTGAGTAGACCAAGCTCTTCATAGTAGCGAATAGTTTTAATTGGGACACCGCTTTCTTTGGCAACTGAACCAATGAGTTTTGGAGCTTCTTGGGTTAACATACTTACTTGCCCCTCTGCTAAATATCAATGTCTACTCAATTTTAAACTCTCCAGCCCACTGGAGAGTCAAGAATAAACAAAGCATCTGGCTAACTATTTACTAGTTAATGGCATAACAGGTTTCACTTCTACAACACCACGGTACATATTCATCCCACAGGTGAAAGTATAAGTACCTGGTTGAGCGGGTGTCAAAGTAATGGCTGTAACTTTGTTTAGCGGTAAGTCTTGGGCGATACGGAAATCAGGTAGCCGTATTTCTTCAAGACAACTACTAGGATCGCGCCGCAGAAAGTTAAGGCGAACAGGTTGACCAGCATTGACTACAACTCGGCTAGGTTCGTACCCGCCATCTACAGTAATGTTTACTTCTTGAATACCGTTATGGGCTTCGGCTTTTTGGGATTTGGGTTTACTCAGAAGAAACCACCATAACTCTAATCCAATTAACGCCAAGCCTCCAATTGTGACTGCACCTTTAATTAATAGCGGTTGTTGAATGGGTTTAAAAGCTGTCGTTTGTAAGTTCTCAGAAACTGGCATTTCGTGGTTGCTGTTTGCGAATGCTGTACTTGAGGTTACACCAAACAGAAATCCCAAGCTAGCTATACTGCCGATAATTGCCTTTTTACTCAACATTTTTGTCTCCTAATTTATACAATTGCTTTAGCTTGGAATTTACGCAGACGTAGAGCGTTTGTGACAACCGAAACAGAGCTAAATGCCATTGCTGCACCTGCGATCATTGGATTAAGCAACCAACCAAAGAAGGGGAAGAGAACACCAGCAGCTATGGGAATTCCAACAACGTTGTAAATGAAGGCGAAGAATAGATTTTGCCGAATGTTGCGAATCGTGGCGCGACTGAGTTGAATGGCAGTGACAATACCTTGCAAATCACCAGATATGAGTGTAATGTCACTAGCTGCGATCGCCACATCTGTTCCAGTACCAATTGCTATGCCAACATCGGCTTGAGCCAAGGCTGGTGCATCATTGATACCATCACCAACCATTGCAACAATCGAGTGCTGAGTGCCCAGTTGTGAGTGCTGAGTGCTGAGTTCTGAGTCAGAAAGTCTCTTTCTACCTCCCCTGCTCCCCTGCTCCCCTGCTCCCTGCCCCCTTCTCCTCTGCCCCTCTGCTTGCAAAGACTTAATCACCGCCGCTTTTTGGTCGGGGCGTACTTCTGCTAAGACGCGTTCTATACCAACTTCACGGGCGATGGATTCTGCGGTGCGGCGATTATCTCCTGTGAGCATCACTACTTCTAAACCGAGTTTTTGCAATGCTTTTATTGCTTGAGTGGAGGTGGGTTTAATAGCATCAGAAATCCCCATCAATCCCTTGATTTCTCCGTCAACTGCAATCCAAATTGCAGTTTTACCTAAGTATTCTAAGCGCTCTTTGTCGTTTTGCAAGCTTTGGGTGTCAATTCCTAATTCTGTCATCCAACGTTGTGTACCAATTTGTACAAGACGGTGAGAAACAAAGCCTTGTACACCACTACCTGCAATTGCCTCAAAGTCTTTAACATCAGCTAGTCCTACTTCTTGGGATTGGGCGTATCTGACAACCGCTTCTGCAAGTGGATGTTCGGAATTGCGTTCTACTGATGCTGCAAGTTGTAGCAGCTTGATTTCATTGCCATTATAAGTGCCGTTTACTGCCACAAAATCTGTAACTGTTGGTTTACCTTGCGTAATTGTTCCTGTTTTGTCCAATACTATTGTTTGAATCTTGTGTGCCAATTCTAGGCTTTCGGCTCCCTTAATTAAAATACCGTTTTCGGCTCCTTTACCTGTTCCTACCATGACAGAAGTTGGTGTGGCTAAACCCAAAGCACAAGGACAGGCGATAATCAGTACCCCAACTGTTGCGATTAAAGCTAAAGTGAGGTTGCCCATGAAGTTGAACCATAAGATAAAAGTAAGGATAGCGATCGCAATTACCACAGGCACAAACCATCCGGTAACTTGGTCTGCTAAACGTTGAATTGGGGCTTTACTTCCTTGAGCCTGCTGCACTAATTGCACAATCTGCGCTAACACCGTATCCTTGCCAACTCGTGTTGTGCGGAACTTAAAACTCCCAGTTTTGTTAATCGTGGCTCCAATAACTTCATTTCCTGGTTGCTTTTTCACAGGTAGACTTTCCCCAGTTACCATCGCTTCATCAACTGTGGATGCTCCTTCAATTACTTCCCCATCTACGGGAATCTTCTCACCAGGACGAACAAGCACTACATCACCAATTTGTACTTCTGCAATGGGAACATCTACTTCACGTCCGTTGCGAATCAGACGTGCAGTCTTGGCTTGTAAGCCAATGAGTTGCCGAATTGCTTCCGAAGTTTGTCCTTTAGCGCGATTTTCTAACCACCGTCCCAAAAGAAGTAAAGCAATAATTACAACTGCTGCCTCATAATAAACATCCGGCGTTAATCCTTGAGCTACAAACAAACCAGGAAAAACTGTGACAAAAATCGAATAGATATATGCTGCCCCTGTACCAAGAGCAACTAAAGTATCCATAGTTGCAGTGTGTCGTTTCAAAGCTTTCCAGGCATTTTTAAAGAAATCAGCACCGCACCAGAACAGCACCGGGGTTGTCAGTACGAACTGTACCCAAGGATTATGCAACCATGCTGGAATTAAGGGTAAATGCAACCCAATCATCATCGGTAACGAACCAACTACTAACAGAACCCCAATCACCCCACCCACAACAACTTTCCGCAGTAGGTAGCGCGACTCTCGCAAACGAGCCGTTTTCTCGGCGTCATCTTCTCCCGCCATCAAGTTTTCTTGGAGTGGATGAGCAGAATAACCAGCTGCATCTACTGCATCTTGAATAGCTTGTAAATCAGTTTTTTTGGGATCATAGTTTACTGTTGCCTGCTCTGCCCCAAAATTCACGCTACATTCATTAACGCCAGAAACCGAAAGAATTGCATCTTCAACACTTCTGGCGCAGGAGGCACAACTCATCCCGCGCAGTTTCAGTGTGGCATTCTCCATTTCATTACTCCATTTACCAAGCGGTGCTAACAACTGATTTCATTTTGAATGCTCCAGTTTACTGGAGAGTCAAGGGGTCTTGATGAATAAGGCAGAGGAGAAGAGGGCAGAGAGCAGGGGAGCAGGGGAGGTAGAAAGAAACTTTCTAACTCAGGACTTAGCATTCAGCACTTTCAAGACAGAATGATTGTGGCGATTAGGTTCTTTTGTACTTAAATGTTAAAAGAGCAAATTATAAATTGCTGATATGCCCCAAAGGTGGCTTTTTGTAGAGTATTTTGAATTTTGAATTTCGCGCAACTGTACTAGGCTGTTCTAGAAATCTCCAACGGTGGCTCAAGACTTCTCGTTTATTACCTTAAGTTAACTTCAAATTGAATTAGGCTATCTCTAATACTGATTCCTAAAATCTCACTGCACATCAATCTCCGTGTCTTTCGTCTTTGAGCTTCACTCCTTTGGGGGTGAAATTTTTTTATTGGGCAAGCCACAGACGGCGTTATAGATTAATTAATGTATCTGCAATACCGGACTTGTACTAGCTCGGTCTCAAAAGCGAAGGTTTGGAGATGTTTACTTTATCAGAAACTTCTATCGTTGCAACAATTGTGCTGGTAGCTTTCGGCATTTTGGGTTGGGGCTTTTATCGCGCCAGACCTTTTGGGAAACTGGGAATTTTAGCCTGGTTACAGTCGGTGGTGCTGATGACTCCTTGGCTGTTGTTCTTTGGTTTGTTTGCAGCAGGGATTTACATCAATATAGTAGGTATATTGTTCTTGGTGGTAGCTTCCGCTGGACTTTATATCTTTTTGGGAAAGCAGTTACGTTCAGCTGGACAAGATGAGTTACTCAAACAAAGGGCAACAGAAAGGCTGGCTAATAATTCTTCACCTGAACTGAATTCTACACAAAGCTCCAACGCCCCCACAGAAGGTGCAGAGCTAAAACTTGAGTTAATGCCTATTCCAGAAGATGACTTGAATGCAATTAAAGGCATTTTCGGAATTGATACATTTTTTGCCACAGAAACAATCCCTTACCAGGAAGGAGCGATTTTCAAAGGTAATCTGCGGGGAGAACCACAGGAGATTCACAACCGTTTGAGCAGGAGTTTGCAGGAACGTCTGGGCGATCGCTATCGCCTGTTTTTGGTAGAGAATACAGACGGAAAACCTGTGGTGATTGTTCTACCCAGCCGCAATGACCCGCGCCGGATGTCGTTAGCCCAAAAAGCGTTTGCGGGCATCTTATTCCTGGCAGCTCTTGCTACTAGTTTGGAAGCTGCGGGAATACTGCTGAATTTTGATTTATTTGACCACCTAGAACGGTTGTCAGAAACTTTACCCATAGCCATTGGGTTATGGTCAATTTTGATAGCGCACGAAATCGGTCATTGGTTACTTGCCCGACGCCACCAAGTCCGTCTGAGTTTACCTTTCTTTCTACCTGCTATACAAATTGGCTCTTTCGGTGCCATTACCCGCTTTGAATCTTTACTACCTAACCGTAAGGTATTATTTGATATCGCTCTGGCAGGGCCAGCCGCTGGCGGTATCGTTTCTTTGTTAATGCTGATAATTGGGTTGTTGCTTTCCCATCCAGGCAGTTTATTTCAACTGCCAAATCAGTTTTTCCAAGGTTCTATTTTGGTGGGTAGCTTGGCACGGGTTGTCCTGGGTTCCGCTTTACAGTCACCCCTGGTGAGTGTTCATCCCCTAGTAGTGATTGGTTGGCTAGGGTTAGTCATCACTGCCTTAAACTTGATGCCAGCCGGACAATTAGATGGTGGCCGCATTGTCCAAGCGATTTATGGACGCAAAACCGCAGGAAGGACGACCTTGGCAACTTTAATTGTCCTGGGGCTAGTGTCACTTTTTAATCCTTTGGCTATGTACTGGGCAATTTTGATTCTGTTCTTACAACGAGATTTAGAACGTCCCAGCTTGAATGAAATTAGCGAACCTGATGATGCTAGAGCCGCTTTAGGTCTTTTAGCTTTGTTCTTAATGATTGCTACGCTCCTGCCCTTGACTCCAGCCTTGGCTGGACGTTTGGGAATCGGGGGTTAATACCGTTTCATATCGTGTCCGGTTAAAGACTTATCATTAAGAACGCAGGGGGCAGGGGGCAGGGAGCAGGGAGCAGGGAACAGGTTTGAAAGTCGCTTATTGTCCATGTTTGATGATTAATCCTTGTCCTAATCTATCCGGCAACTGCTATAAATCGTTACTTGGAACTAAACACTCAGCATTCAGCGCTCAAAACTCGGAACTTCGAGCTTGGAACTCGGAATTTCGTGTTCAAAACTTGGAATGTCGAGCTTTTGACTCGGAACTTCAAGCTTGGAACTTGGAATGTCGAGCTTTTGACTCGAAACACCGAGATTGGAACTCGAAACGTCGTGTTTGGAACTCGGAACGATTAGCTCTTTACTCAAAGCTTTGTGTTCGGAACTCAGAACTCAGCACTCAGCACTCAGCACTCATACTATGTTGCGATCAGACAGATTCGGATTTCCTCCCCTCTGCTCCCCTGCTCCCCTGCTTCTTTTAAGGTTTCCAACCCGCGAGCAAATTAGGATATGCCGTTGGTGTGGGGAAGATCTTCTGGAAGGCTGTCTGACGGTCTATGGGCTTTTCTTGGCTCATGTTCCATAGAGTTTCATAGAAAAAGAATGCTACCCCGGCAAAATTGCGATCGCGTACTTTTTGTACTTGTGTCTGAATCTGTTCCATAGATACAGATCTGTTTTTCAGCCCAGTCAAAATACCAATACTTACAGGAATATGACTTTGTGCTGCTTTGACTTCTGGATATTCTAATTCGCTGATAAAGACATTCAAGTCATTGCGATACACCTGGATAACCAAGTCTTCTACGATTCCCATACGTTCCCATCTTTGCCAGTCTGCTAAAAAGTACTCATAGGAAAAACGTTGGGGATTGGGCGCAACGGAAACGATACAGCCTTTTTTAGTGGCTTTGATGGCTGTAAATACCCGTTTCATAAAGTCGGTAATTTTATTAGCTCTCCACCTCACCCATTCTGGATCTCGTGGGTTACTGGGGGGCTTTTTGCCTTTGTGTTCTTTTGCATACAAGGCAACAGTGTAAGCATCGTAACCTAAATCTGATGGCAAACCAAAATGGTCATCAAATTGAATGCCGTCGATATTGTAATTTTTGACGATTTCAACTATTAAATCTTGAATAAATTTTTGCACATCTGGGCGAAAGGGATTTAGCCAAACCCGGTCATGAGTACCTTCTTTGACGATTCGCTTACCGTTCCTAAAACTAGTCAGCCATTGGGGGTGACGTTTGGCTAATTGGGAATCAGCAGGAGCCATAAAGCCAAATTCAAACCAGGGAATGACTTTTAAATTTTTTTTGTGTCCTTCTTCGACAACTTCTTTGAGCATATCTCGCTTTTGCAACCCCGGTGTGGGATCGAGCGATCGCCCGATAACTTTGGCTGCGACTTTGCTAGGATACAGCGTATAGCCCCAATTCCAAACTGTAGGATACACAGTATTAAAGTTGAGTTCACTTAGCCGTTGCAAAGATTTTTTCAGGCGATCGCGCTCAAACAGCACATCACTATCTATATTTGTTAACCATACGCCCCTCAACTCAGATGCTGGCGATCGTAAAGGAACATTTTGAGCATTTAAGGGCAACGATAGCATTGCAGTAGCTATCAAGCTTAAGGCGGTCATCATCGCAAATAGTGCCCGCTTTCGGCTAGGGTAAACATTCCAGCGTGAAAAATTCATAAACCACTTTACAAGTTTTTTCATTATTGACTACAGGCATTCTTAAATTAAGAATCATGACTAGGATAGATGACAGAAGTTGCGTTATTGCCTGTTGAATAGCTACTTATACTAAATTATTGTTGTGAATTTACGCTTCTTAATAAATTTATGAACTTGTATGAGAGACTTATTAATATTATTTAAAGTTTTTCAAGTACTAATAACTGAGCAAAAATCGTTATTTTACTTGCATTTGTGGCAAGACACGAACCGCGCCTTTACGGTAACGCCTTTGGCAACCTAAAAGCCCTGTAGAAGGTAGTTAAGCGACTATTATTGAAACTAAGATTTATTTTTTGTTGTGACTTACATCACATAGCCAACGGTTAATTTCCCGTAAATGTGGGGTTGCACACCACATCCTTGCTTATGAAATAATGCGTAGTATTACTGTAAGCACATCAATAAATTTTATCGAATTTTACCTAAAAATACTTTGGATAAAGAGTTGATGAGCGAATTAAACTAAAAAGGCTAAGGTACTTTTAAAGACCAAAGGCAGGATTTGATCATGATTAGCAGCTTAAATAATTCACAAGACGGTATGGGGAACACCGTCGCTGCTACTAAGAGGCTGGCCAGAGCGATGATGGTTTCTGCTGGTGCATTTTCATTAATATTGGCGTCTTGTAACTCTAGTAACAAGCAACAGCAGGTGCTGAACTTGTTAACAGAGATTTCATCAGCAGATATTCGAGAAATTATGCTCTCGCCTGGAGACGACACACTGTATACAACCATCACAAGTTCAGTTGGTGTTAGCCAACCTGATGCTTTGATAATCAGAGGTCTGGAATCTGTAGTAGATATTAATGAACTCATCATTAGTACCAATCTCATGCGAGATGAGTTCCGTAAACAGTTTCATTGCCCCTTGGTGTTGTGGGTTAATGATGAAATTCTCCGCAAACTAATCTGGCTGGCACCTGATTTAAAAGACTGGGCAGCTAGTACTATTAGATTTGATGCGCCGAATAATCAGTCAGTTGAGCAACAACCCCTTACGGCTTTCAGCTATTGCCCCCTAGTGATATAGGACTCATATTTGATTTTTGAACAAAATTCAGTACACCTTTATTCCTTCTTCCCAGTCCCCAGTCCCTAATCCCCAGTCCCTTACCTCTACGAGTGATTCAGAAATCAAATCGGATTGCTATATAGGTGGCTAGCGTTAGTAGATTTTAATTATTAAGTGCTTAATATTATTTTGGATTTTATTTATATTTGCTGATGTTGTAAGTCTGGTTTGGTTAAAGCCACTCAGATGACTAAGCCAGTAGGGTGAAGTATCTTCACCTTGTATAAATCATATTGTAAGATTCAGGAACAAATCAAAAATATATCAGCGTCTATCTTCACATCTAGCTCAGAAGACAGACGCTTGTTTAGTTGCAAGTAGTTAAGTTTTGGGATTATATGCTCTATTTCTAATTAGTTGCTAGCCAATTATGACTAGCAACTAATCAGTACTGGCTAAATGTTAATTTTGTGATTTTACTATGAAAAATTCATTAACTAATTATCGTAGCAGCAATCAAGCGCGAATTTTTACTGCCTTAGTTTTAACTGGAATTTTAGCTGTTGGTAGTGGCTTAACACTAATCAAAAGTAGTATTGCAGCTTCTGCACAACTTTCAGCACAGACAACAAATGAAGTCATCAAAGGCGATCGCAGACAAAACCAATTACCACGTCCAGTAGCTAACGCAGTGCTACGAGATTTAGCGCGCAGAGAGGGAATCTCAAGAAAAAAATTGCAAATTATTGATTACAGCCAACAGACTTGGCGCGATGGTTGCTTAGAACTACCGCAGCCGAATGAACTTTGTACCCAAGCGTTAGTTCCTGGTTTGCGAGTTGTAGTCTCTGATGGTAAACAAAACTGGGTTTATCACACCAATAGCAACGGGCGGTCTTTACGCTTGGCTTCTGCAAAAATTCCCACAAACAACCTATCAAGTAAATTTCCTCAATCTGTCAAAACTGCGGTTTTGCAAGCTGCATCTGCACGTTTACAACAACCAAGTTCTCGGCTAAATATCATTCAAGCTCAACAACGAACTTGGAGAGATGGCTGTTTAGAATTGGCTGATGCTAATCAAGGTTGTACACAAGCTTTAGTACCGGGCTGGCGGGTAGTTGTGGGATCAGTTGGTCAAACCTTGGTTTATCACACTAATCAAACGGGTTCCGCAGTTAGGTTAAATGAAACAGCCAGCGAAATTTCGGGGCAGAAATTGCCTGAACGAGTTGGAAATGCTGTTTTGAGTCAAGCTTCCCAGGTGTCAGGGCTACCGATAAGAGTGCTGAAAATCGTAGGATATAAACAAACAAAAATAGCTCAAGGTTGTGAGCGCTCAACTTTTCCCTATCCTTGCGATCAAATATTAGTATCTGGCTGGGAAGTATCTGTACAATCATCTAACAGACAAAGCTCTTGGGTCTTTTTGAGTGATGAAACTGGTTCCCAAATTAAGCTTGCCAACAACAATAGCTCAAGTGGTAATTCTGGCAAACTGACACCGCTACCAATTCCCGCTAGTGAGTTACCAGCACCTTTAGATAGAGGTGTGGTGTTTCGGCAAATCTCTAGTGGTGGTTTTGCTGGTAGAACCTATGAAACTGTTTTACTCAATGATGGGAGTTTGATTCGGGTGCGAATTGGTGATGCTAACGATTCTGAGCGTAGTGTTCACCGCCTTTCTCCTCAGCAGGTGCAACAATTTTTGCAATTAGTGAAACAATCCAGATTCGGTAAATTCAAAAATTTGAATTACCCCGCACCGCAAGGAGCTGCTGATTATATTACCTACACTCTCACCAACCAAGAGGGGACGATTCAGTATAACGATATTTCGCAAAATTCTCTGCCGAAGAATTTACAGGAAGTAGTCAATGCCTGGAATCAGCTTGTTACCAGTGCCCAAACTTGACAGCGATTTGCAGGACAAAACTTGTAAACCAGATTGTACACACATAATGAGCGATCGCCCCACCAAGACTAAGGCGATCGCTCATTCCATTTGTAGCTAATAACTATGTCAACAATTAATAATATTTTTACAGTCAACATTAAGAAAACTTATCATCATTATGGAAGTTATAGCTGATATTCATCTCGCACGAGCGAGACAATAAAAATGAGTCTTACCATCGCCGATTACCACTTCCTCGCAGTCCTTTATGACAGCACCACAAGCTGGATTTATCGTGCTTTGAAAAAGCCAGAGCAAACTTTGGTGATGATTAAAACTCTCAAAGCTGAGTATCCCACAATAGAACAACTCGCTCGATTAAGACACGAATATAAAATACTCCAAGAACTGGAATTACCAGGAATTGTGAAGCCCCTAGCTTTAGAAAGCTATCAAAATGGTTTGGCACTCATATTGTCAGATTTTGGGGGAGAACCTCTGACAAATTTTATTAATTCACGAAACTTTGAGTTAAACAATTTTTTGCAGATTGCTATTCAATTAGCTTCAACGCTTGCAGAGCTACATCAAAATAATATTATTCATAAAGATATTAAAACACAAAATATTTTTATAAATGCAAAAACAGGTTTAGTTAAAATTATAGACTTTAGCATTTCATCACGCCTATCAAGAGAAAATTTAACCGTTAGTAATCCCAATTTACTTGAAGGTACCCTCGCCTATATTTCACCAGAACAAACTGGAAGAATGAACCGCTCGATTGACTATCGAACTGACTTCTACTCACTAGGCGTCACCTTTTATGAATTGCTAACAGGACAGCTACCTTTTCAAGCTACCGACCCATTGGAATTAGTTTATTGCCATATTGCTAAAACACCAGTATCACCAGAGGAAATAGAAGAAAAGGCAGCAGGAGTGCAGGGAAAAATTCCGAAAGCGGTGTCGGATATTGTCATGAAATTATTAGCCAAGACCGCTGAAGAGAGATATCAAAGCGCCTTGGGGCTAAAAGCCGATTTAGAAGAATGCCTAATAAAATTACAGACAACTGAGAGAATTGACAACTTCATTGTTGGTCAGCTTGATTTATACAGTCAATTTCTGATTCCGCAAAAACTTTATGGTCGTGAACAAGAAGTTACCAATTTAATGGATGCCTTTGAGCGGGTGAGTCTAGGTGCCACTGAAATGATCTTAGTAAGTGGTTATTCAGGAATAGGCAAATCTTCTTTAGTTAATGAAGTTCATAAACCAATCGTGCGGCAACGGGGGTATTTTATTTCCGGTAAATTTGACCAATTTAAACAAAATATTCCTTACGCTTCTTTGATTCAAGCTTTTCAAGAATTGATACGACAATTATTAACAGAAAGTTATGAAAAGATAGCAATTTGGAAAGCGAAAATTTTAGAAGCTCTTGGTTCCAATAGCCAGATCATGATTGATGTTATTCCCGAAGTCGAACTGATTATTGGTTCTCAGCCAACTGTTCCTCAATTGGGGCCAACCGAATACCAAAACAGATTTAATCGGGTATTTCAACAATTCATTCATGTATTTTGTCAAAGAGAACATCCGCTGGTAGTGTTTTTGGATGACTTGCAGTGGGCAGATTCTGCTTCTCTAAAATTAATTCAATTGCTCTTAAGCAACATAGAGAGTCAATATCTATTACTAATTGGAGCGTATCGTGATAACGAAGTTAACGCGACGCATCCGTTGATGTTGACCTTAAAAGCAATTCAAGAATTGGATGCAGTTATCAATAATATTGTTCTCCAGCCTTTGCAGATTGCTCATGTCAACCAGTTAGTCAGCGATACTCTACGGACTGATCAAGAAAAGTCAAAACCTCTAGCTAAGTTAATATTTAACAAAACTCAGGGAAATCCCTTTTTTTTAACTCAACTGCTTAAATCTCTCTATCAGGAAAACCTGTTAACATTTAATTTTGATGCAGGTTACTGGCAATGGGATAATGAACTACTTAAAGACATTGATATCACCGATAATGTCGTTGAATTAATGGTCAATCAAATTCAAAAGCTGTCACCCAAAACGCAGAATGTCTTAAAGTTAGCTGCTTGTATAGGAGATAAATTTACTTTAGATATTCTAAGTATTGTTAATCAAAAATCTTTATCAGAAACAGCGGCAGATTTGTGGGAATCTCTACAGGTAGGTTTGGTTATACCCTTAACTCAATCCTATAAAATTCCCTTAATTGTGACTGTTGAGCAAAGCGAACAATTTACTATTGCTTACAAATTTTTACATGACCGTGTACAGCAAGCTTCTTATGTTCTTATTCCAGATTATCAAAAAAAAGCAACTCACCTCCAGATTGGTCAATTGCTACTACAAAATACTACGCTTACCGAACGAAAAGAAAATATTTTCGCTTTAGTTAACCAACTTAACTGTGGAATCGAATTACTTGCGTTTGAACCAGAAAAATATGAGTTGGCTGAACTCAATTTGATCGCGGGTCAAAAAGCGAAAGCAGCAACTGCGTATGAGTCTGCTATCCGTTATCTTAAAGTTGGTTTGAGCCTGTTGGCAACTTCTAGCTGGCAACAACAATATGAACTTACATTAGCTCTACATCAGGAAGCAGCAGAAGCAGCATTTCTTTGCGGTGATTTTGAACAAATGAAGCAACTGGCTGAGAGAGTACTGCAACAAGCCAAAACGCAACTGGACAAAGTAAAAGTTTATGAGATACAAATCAAAACTTATCAAGTGCAAAGAAAGCTACTTGAAGCAGTGAAGCTTGGTTTACAAGTTTTAGAAATATTAGGAGTAAAACTGACTGAATCACCAACTTTATTAGATACTAACAAAGCTATCGAGGAAACAACAGCAAATTTAGCAGGCAAAGGAATAGATGATTTAATTAATCTGCCAAAAATGACAGATCAGAATAAGTTAGCAGCCCTACGACTTATAGTAAGTTTAGTTCCTGCTGCATATCAATCTGCACCTGCTTTATTTATCCTAATGGCTTGCCAGCAAGTCAATTCATCTATTCTACATGGGAACACTCCTTTGTCAGCTTGCGGGTTTGCTGATTATGGAATAGTTTTTAGCGGATTGTTACAAGATATTGAAGCTGCTGATAAATTCGGACAATTAGCGTTAAGCCTATTAGAACGGTTAGATGCTCATGAGGCTAGAAGTCAGACTTTATTTAAAGTTTCAACCTTTATACTACATTGGAAACATCATGTTAAAGAAACCTTGCCACTTTTAGAAGCTGCTTACTATAGCGGACTAGAATATGGAGATTTAATACATACTGGATATTCAGCAAGTCTGAAGTGTCAATATTCATATTGGAGCGGTTGGGAGTTAAATAGCCTGGAACAGGAAATGGCTCGGTATAGTAAAGCGATCGCTCAAATTAATCAAGAAGTTGCCTTAAAGTGGCATCAAATATTTCATCAGGTAGTCTTGAATTTAATAGGATTAGCTGAAACCCCTTGGATTTTAATTGGTGACGCTTACAATGAAGAGCAATTATTATCACTTCATATTCAATTTAATGAGCGAACTCTAGTTCATTATGTATTTCTGAATAAATTAATCCTTTGTTACCTGTTTGGTGAGTTTTCTCAAGCGGTAGAAAATGCAGTAAAAGCCGAACAATATTTAGACGGTGTAAGAGGGTGGCTGATTGTACCATTGTTTTATTTCTATGATTCTTTAGCACAACTAGCAATATATCTATCAGTGCCACACTCACGCCAAGAAAGCCTCTTGAGCAGGGTGATGAATAATCAGAAAAAGATGCAAGAGTGGGCTGGCCATGCCCCCATGAATTTTCAGCATAAGTATGAGCTTGTAGAGGCAGAGAAAGCACGGGTTTTGGGGCAAATTGTAGAAGCAATGGAGTTGTATGACCGTGCGATCGCAGGAGCAAGGGAGCATGGATATATCCAAGAAGAAGCACTATCTGCGGAACTGGCAGCAGAATTTTATTTCTCCCTTGGCAAAGAAAAGTTTGCTCAGATTTATCTTACTGAATCCTATTATGGATATATTCGCTGGGGAGCTATTGCCAAGGTCAAATATTTAGAAGCAAAATATCCTCAATTTCTTTCCCAGATACTGCAAGATAACCATAAAAAAATAGAGGTAAATCGCACAATTAGCTCTACGGATAAAGGCAGTTTAGGAGTTTTTGATTTAGATGCAATAATGAAAGCTTCACAAGCTATTTCTAGGGAAATCTTGCTAGGCAATTTACTAAATAAGCTGATGAAAATTGTACTAGAAAATGCTGGAGCAGAAACTGGATTTTTGATTTTAGAAAAAGCTGGAAACCTATTAATAGAAGCTTTTGGAAGCGTGGCTCAAGACGAGATAACTGTACAGCAATCAACACCTGTTGAAAGTAGTCAACAGCTACCGTTATCTATCATTAACTATGTACGTCGCACTCAGGAGAATGTAGTACTAAACGATGCTAACCTTGAGGGCGTTTTTGCCACGGATACATATATTATCAACTACAAACCAAAATCTGTTTTATGTATGCCAATTGTCCATCAAGGTAAACTCATTGGCATTCTTTACTTAGAAAATAATTTGACAACAGGTGCTTTTACACCAGAGCGATTGGAAGTTTTACAACTTTTATCTTCACAAGCAGCAATTTCAATTGAGAATGCCCGTCTCTACAACGATTTAGAGGATTATAATCGGACTTTAGAAGCAAAAGTACAAGAGCGAACGCTAGAGCTAGAAGCGATAAATTTGCAACTCAAGCAAGAAATTCACGAACGCCAACGAGCAGAAGAAGCGGCTGAAGCCGCCAACCGCGCTAAGAGCGAATTCTTGGCTAACATGAGCCACGAACTCCGTACTCCGCTCAATGGTATATTGGGTTATGCTCAAATTTTTCAAAAAGATAAGACTTTCACAGAGAAGCAAAAGAATGGTATAAACATCATTCACGAGTGTGGCGAACATTTACTGACACTTATTAACGATATTTTAGACCTTTCCAAAATTGAAGCTCGGAGAATGGAGCTTTATTCTAAAAGTTTTCAATTTTCAGAATTTCTAGAGAGTATTGTCCAAATCTGCCATATCCATGCCGAACAAAAGGGAATTTCATTAATTTACACAACGCTTTCCCCATTACCACAATTCATTTGCGCCGATGAAAAACGGTTACGTCAGGTTTTGATTAATTTACTTAGTAATGCTGTCAAGTTTACAGAAAAAGGTGGCGTAACTTTCAAAGTAGGTTATTTGATGGAACCTGGAGAGATTTCTTCCCAATCTCTAATTCCCAAAATTCGGTTTCAAGTCGAAGATACAGGTATTGGCATTGCACCAGAGCAATTAGAAGAGATATTTTTACCATTTAAGCAAGTGGGTGAAGATAGCCGTAAGACTGAAGGAACAGGATTGGGATTGGCAATTAGTCGTCAGTTAGTTCAAATGATGGGTGGCGAACTAAAGGTAAAGAGTACTTTAGGTAAAGGCAGCATTTTTTGGCTAGATTTAGAATTACCTGAAGTGATTCCTCAACTTGATATCAAAAATTACGAAAAACGCAACATCATTGGTTTTTTAGACCCTAAACGAAAAGTCTTGGTAGTAGATGATAAATCGACAAATCGCTCTGTTTTAGTCAATTTACTAGAGCCTTTAGGGTTTGAAGTTTTGGAAGCGTCAGATGGCTTAGATGGTATTAATAAAGCGCGCGAATTTAAACCTGATGTCATTTTTATGGATTTGGTCATGACTGTGATGGACGGTTTTGAAGCTACCCGTCGCCTCAAAATGTTACCAGATCTCAAGCACGTAGTAGTAATTGCTGTGTCTGCTAGTGTTTTTGAATTTGATAAGCAGCAGAGCCGCCAGGTCGGTTGTAATGATTTTCTCGCTAAACCAATTCAAAAAGTAGAGCTTTTAGAAATATTACAAGTTCACTTGGGGTTGGAATGGATTTATGAACAACCAACAAGCAATAGGCAAGAGGCAGAAGATGCTCATCCAACATCCGAAATTCAAAATCTACAATTGATTGCTCCACCAGCAGAAGAAATTGCAATTTTGCTCGATTTGGCAATGAGAGGCGATCTTACAGGCATTACAAAACGAGCAGCAGAATTAGAGAAATTGAATAAGCAGTTTATACCTTTTGCCGCTAATTTGCGCCAACTTGCTAAAGGTTTTAAAAGCAAACAAATTCGGGATTTTATCAGAAGATATCAAAATTTTTGACGTAATTGACTACTGCGATCGCTATTTAGGTATTTACAATAGCTTTTACAACTGAAATATATAGTTTTCATCCAAATACAGTAGCGTGGGCATCGCCCACCCTACTTGATTTTTGATAGTAAAATTTGATTTTTAGAGTATACTTCCAGGGATAGATGACATATTAGAGTATACGCTTAGAGAACAGTTGGGTGAAATCTCATAATTTTGCAAGTTTGGAGTTGAAATTACAACATCGGCCCCAAAAAGAGCCAATGTTCTACTATTTTGCTTATGGCTCGTGTATGTGTCCAGTAGATCTGAAGCGATCGCTTGGAGAAAGTACCTACCGTTATGTCGTTGGGGCTGGAATGCTGAAGGGCTATCGGCTAGGTTTTTATCTTTATTCTGCCACTCGCCAATCTGGTGTTTTGGATGTAGTCAAAGACCCTAACACGAGTGTAAAAGGTGTACTGTATCAATTACCCTGGCGATTAAGTCATTATTTAGATAAAAGAGAAGGCATATTTCAAAGCGTTTATAAGCATGAATTAGTAGATATTAATTGTCAAAACCAAATATACAAAAACGTTCGCACCTATGTTGTCGTGAACAAGCTTGCAGAAGAAGCCGCACCGAATGATTGGTACTTTAATATTGTTTTGCGGGGCGCTATCACTTGCGGACTCCCGGAAGAATATTGCTGGAATTTATTTAATCATATGTACCGATTACAACAGCATCATAAAGAACAGCAAATAATACGATCAGCTTGACCGCAACTTAGTATCAGTCTTTAAACTCTCAAGCACGCCAGCGAAGTAACTGACTTTTGACAGGGTTTACAAATGGTCGCTCTTCTGCCAGAGAGCGAGCATACTCACGCTTTAACTGGTAGTACCACTGCGCTTGCATATCTGAGTCCTTAATTAGTCGCAGCACTGGATTGTGCTTGAGGCCTATCTGCTGCTTTTCGACTACTGCACGGTCTTGATTAAGGAATGCTCGTGTTAGTAAATGCATCACAGGTTTGGCCCATTTTGCCCAAGAGGGTGTCCAGTAAAGAGCAAAGGTAACTTCGGTTTCTGTGTCAGAAATGGGTGTAATTGCTGTTAAATTACAAACCCGATGCTTTGTAGTCGTTGTCTCTTCTACTCTCACTCCAGGTAATCGAAAAGAAATCTCGGTTTCGGGAATACCGCCAAGCAGCCAGTATAGTTTGCCTGTATTCGCTGGCAGTTGGTGTCGTCGCATCGTGAACCCGAAGGGAGAGGGGTCGAATTGCTTTACTTCTTCGTGGAGTTCTCCAGATCGCCACCACCATACACGATGAACGTAAGGTGAATGTGCAGGGTCCATCAGTCCTAACACTGCATGATCCACAAAACAGGGAAACCGCATGACCTCCACAAGCTGCGGTGGGCGATCGCCAAAACCAGGAACCTCTGGAATCTCTGGAATCTCCATCCTAGAAGAAGATTGAGATTTACCCGGTTGTGCCATATATATCCAAATATTTCCCTGAGTTTCGCGCACCTCGTAGGACTGGACATTGAAGCGACTCAAATCCTGATCCTGTTCTTCCAGCAGAGATGGAATTGCAACACAGCGTCCAGCATGATCAAAGCGCCAACCGTGGTAGCAGCATTCTACTTCTTGCCCATCGAATCGACCACAACTCAAAGGCACAGCACGGTGAGGGCAAATGTCCCGCACGGCAAATATCTTTCCTTCCTGACTGCGACACAGCAGTACTGGTTCTCCCAAGAAGGTGCGGGCAACCATTGTACCGGGTTTGAGCCGAGCGCTGGGCAGAGCATAGTACCAAACGTTACGCAAAAAGAAGTTGTGGTTATCTGTCATAACTAACTGGACAGTCTGTAGTTGTAATGCAAAAACTGCTTGAGAACAAAGGATTCATTAGAGTCGGATATGTTCCTGCTGCTTTGAACAATCAAAAAATTTAGAAGTGTTGGTGAGGTCTGCAATGATGCCAAATTTGTCAATATCTTGGAGGTTGATTAGTGAGTTGCTAAAGATGTGTTACGAGTAAAAATACCATGACCTGTGAAATTTAGGGCGATCGCAGTTCATGAGCGCTACTTAGCTATCCCAAATTTGGTATTAGAGGCAAAAGTTGTATCTCTCAACATTAAATTTTTTAATTCTGCATAGCGGTACTAGCTTTCTTTAAAAGCTAAAAATTGCTCCTCATTAATTCGTCCTGCTTGATAGAGAGTTTCTGTAATTTCTGAAATAGTTAAAACTGCATAACTGCGGTAACCATTTTCTTTTAACCTATTTTTTACTCCTTGTTCATGGTCAATAAATACCACAATATCATTAACATTTAATCCTGCTGACTTCAATTTTTCAGAGCCTTCCATGACACTTTTACCACTGATGAGAATATCATCAACCACCACAACCGTTTCACCAGGATGAAAATCACCTTCAATTACCCTGCGAGTTCCGTGTGCTTTTACTTCTTTACGTGGAAAAATCATTGGGCAATGAAGGCGTAAAGCTAAACCAGTAGCTGTAGGTAATGAACCGTAGGGAATACCTGCTATCCTATCAAAATTCAGGTTTTGCAAAATTTCTTCATAAGCACTCAGAACTTGATTGAAGACTTGAGGCTCGGAAATTATTTTGCGTAAATCGATGTAATAAGGAAATATCGCTCCCGATGCTTGGACAAAATTACCAAACATAATGCAGCCAATATCGTACAGTTGTAAAATTAAATCTTGCTGGGGATGTTGATTTAAAAAACATACATCAGGCAACCACACAGAACAAGTAGAATTCTCATCAATTATGTTAGTTTTAGCTTGATTAATTTCAGCACGTAAACTTTGAATTGCTGAAGATAATTCTAAGTTCCCTAACATATCTTGGGGCACAGGAATTAGCAAACCATCACCATTATCATTCAAGCCTGCTGCTAAAATTTCGTTAAGATTGCTACCTTCTGCCCAAATGCTACGTGCCATGATCATTCGTTCGGGTGCAACCGCCCGAATCAGCGCCAAAACTTCAGGATTTGTAGTTCCTACTTCCAAACCCAATTGTTCTGGAGTACCCCAGGTTTTTGATTCTTTAACTACCTGCAAATATAGTGGTGATTCGTTTGTCGGATATTGCTGTAAACTTTGCGCTCCAAGATTAGATGTACAACACAAAATAAATACAGCCTTATCAGGATAAACCAAAAATGGTGCTACATGGTCTTGCCCTGCATAGGGGCTGAGAGTAATCGCATCTACCTGCCATTCTGTAAACACAGTACGGGCAAAAATTGTACTAGTATTTAAGTCACTGTGTTTAGCATCTAAAATGATGGGAATGTGTTTTGGAATAGCTGCTAAAGTTTTGTGTAGCAGTTCTAAACCTGGAATATCCAACGCTTCATAAAAGCCCAGCGTTGGTTTATATGCACAGACAAAATTAGAAGTTTCATTAATAATAAATTGCAACCAATTCCATAACCCAGCGATCATATCTTGAGATTGATAGCGGCTAGGCATCATCTCTGGATTCGGATCAAGCCCTACAAATAGTAAACTTTGATTTTGTGCAATATTATTATGTAGCTTATCAAAAAAGTTCATATTTAATTTAAATAAATGATTGTTAGTATTTTACAGCTATTAATATATAATTTGTATCTATTTTTTGACATATACTAGGTGGGCAATGCCGACGCTACACAAATAAATATTCTTTACAAATCATGTAGAGTTACTATATTAATAATAAAAACAACTAACAGAGTCAATTTATCAAATATTTAAATTCCTGCAAACCATTCATAACCTTGGTCTTCCCAATAGCCCTTAAAAGGTGATAAGTAACTAGTCAGCGTAATTCGAGTTACCCACTTACTTTGTTTATAACCAAGTTTAATCGGTGAGGCTAAACGCAAGGGTGCGCCGTTATCAACTGGTAAAGGTTCACCGTTTTTCTGATAGGCTAATAAAGTCTGAGGATGCAAGGCTGATGCTATATCCCAACTTTCATAATAGCCATCAGCTGATTTAAAATAAGCATACTTGACATTAGCTTTAGGTCTAGCAAGAGTAATAATTTCTTGTAAAGTTATGCCTCCCCATTGTACGATCGCAGCCCAACCTTCCACACAAACATGACGAATAATCATGGAAGTTAAGGGCAAAGCTTGAATTTCTGCCATACTGAGACTCAAAGGATTATTGACCTCACCATCAACAATTAACCGATATTTTTCCTGGTCAATAATTGGAGTACCTCTAAAGGTGTTAACTATTAAAGCCTCTGGTTGAATGTCACTGGGTAAAAATTCTGGTACTGGCTTTTGTGGGTTAAATATTAACTCTTCTACCTTCTGATTTAATGGTTCAGAAAGTTTACCCACCAAATCTTCAAAGCCCTGTGTGCCACAACCACTAAGCAGAAAACCTACGCCAGACAATCCAGAAATTTGGAAAAATTGGCGGCGTGTAAATTGATTTCTCCTAATTAAACCCATATTAAAAAATCTCGAATTTATTTGCAGCAACAGCAGTAAGTTTACCAAAACATAGATTCTGTAAGTTGCTGACCTCCAGCTTTACGTCCTAATAAAGAGTGGATGATTACAAATACAATAACTATTGGCACCGAAGCAAAATGAACAATACGCAATGCTTGCCAATTACCAAATATATTTACAATCCAAGGAAATTGAGCAGGTTTATACATTCCTATACCAGTAATTAAAGCTAAGAGCAAAATAGGAATAATCGCTGTATAGACAATGCGATGCCAAGCATAAATTAGGCGCTGCGAGTTATGGCTTTTCTGTAATGCTTTCAAATCATTAGCGCCCACAAACCGATGTCGCCAGCGTTTGGTAATTAAAACGTAAATTCCGTACCACAAGAGATTCAGCGAAAATAACCACATGGCAAAAAAATGCCAATGTCTACCTCCAGCCAGCCAACCTCCTAATGTAAATATGGGGGGAATATGGAAACCTGCACGCCCGCCAAAAACAGGATTAGCATTGTAAATTTGTAATCCACTGGTAAGCATAATAAACAAGCTGACAATATTACCAGAGTGGAAAATCTTAGCTGGAATTGCTTGAGTTGGTAGCTTCCGCATTTTCGGGGGAATTGTCGAAGTCATAGTTTAGTTACTTTGCTGTTTTATCCTCAAGTGCAATTGCAATTGTATTGTTGATTATTTTTCTAGCTATTGCAATAAGCATTGCTTGTGAGTATTGAAGGGGTACTACTGAACTAGCATATGCTTTTTTGCGATCGCCTCATCAATTATTAATGACTGTTTTTGATTGCCTATTCATCCTTATGCTAACTATACATTCAGCATTACCGTAAAATTACTGAATAAAAATTAGTAAAAAATTATTAATATCGTTTATTAGTTTGTTATGGGATCAGAGATTGTAAATCTCAGTCCTTGATTGCTCGTAGTTACAGTCAAAACATAGTAAGCCAGTAATAGCTCTATTAATTAACAATATTTTGTTTACTTTTAAATTAAAAATGAACGCGCCATTACCTGATAACGAAGCACAGAGACTTGAAGCACTTTCGTAGTATCAAATTCTTGGCTCAAATGCTGAAGCTGCCTTTGATGACCTCACTCGTTTAGCATCATATATTTGTGGTACTCCTATTGCTTTAGTCACCTTGGTTGATGCCAATCGTCAGTGGTTCAAATCCAAAATCGGTTTGGAGGCGTTAGAAACACCCCGTAATGTTGCATTTTGCGCTCATGCTATTGTCAAACCAAACATTTTTATTGTTCCTGATGCCACAACTGACGAAAGATTTGCTGCTAATCCCTTAGTCACATCAGATCCTCATGTACGTTTTTATGCAGGTGTACCTCTAATTAACGCAGAGGGGTATGGGTTGGGAACACTATGTGTCATTGACAATGTACCGCGGGATCTCGCTAGAAAGAGAACGGCGACAACTCCAAGAAATTATCACTTGTGCTATACCTATTAGTGGAGATGCTTTGTTATCCCTAATCAACGAGATTTTGGATTTATCCAAACTTGAGGCTGGGGAAATGATGCTCGAAACTCTAGACTTTGACTTATCAACCTGTGTTGAGGAAGTTTTGGATTTGTTGGCTCCCCAAGCCCACAATAAAGGATTAGAAATTGCGGCATTAATTTATCGCAACGTTCCCACCCACCTGCAAGGAGATGCTACACGCTTACGGCAAATTCTGATGAACTTGATTAGCAATGCGATTAAGTTTACTAGCACAGGGGAGATATTAATCCGAGTAGAATTACGTTCGCAAACTCCAAATACAGCTACATTAACTTTGCTATCACAGATACGGGTCTTGGCATTACCCCAGAAAATCAAAGCAGACTCTTTCAGCCATTTACCCAAGTTGATGCTTTTACTACCCGCAAATATGGCGGTACAGGTTTAGGATTAGCTATTTGCAAACAATTAGTAACTTTGATGGGAGGAGAAATTGGCGTAGAAAGTCAGCTGGGGCAAGGCTCGCAGTTTTGGTTTGAGGTGACTTTTGCCAAGCAACTCCAGCCTGCTTCTACAATAAGCGATCGCGGGCTGCTGAACAATCGCCGCTTGTTAGTAGTAGATGACAACGCTACTAATCGCAAAATTATTTACCATCAAGCTACCCGTTGGGGAATGCAAGTAGATCAAGCTGAGAGTGCTGCTGTGGCTCTGGGTGTAATTCAAGAAGCTTGTGAGCAAAACCAGCCTTATGATGTCATCTTAATTAATATGCAAATGCCCGAAACAGATGGCATGGCTTTAGGAGCGCAGATTAAAGCAACTTCTACTATTGCTGAGATATTGCTATGACTGCTAATGCAATGAAAGAAGATAGACAAATGTGTTTAGATGCAGGCATGGATGACTATCTCAGCAAGCCAGTGATGAAAGAAAAATTGGCAGTAACGCTAGAGCATTGGACAAGTATAATTTTCAAAACACAAAATACAGATACAACTGAGCAGATAGAATCTCTGACAAATACTGATGCACTCGGCCTACCCCTTGATTGAGAACATCTACATCAACTTTCCGAAAATAACGCAGAATTTGAATTGGAATTACTACAATTATTTGTTGAAGATAGCCAGTCTCATTTAGAAGCAGCCAAAACTGCGATCGCGACTAATGATTTTCAGCAACTTCTTAAGGAATCGCACCATCTCAAAGGCGCTAGTGCCAATGTCGGAGCTACAACTATGCAGCAAGCCGCAGAACAACTAGAAAAATTAGGCCATACCCAAGAGCTTCAAGATACAGCTAAATTAGTCCAAGATTTGGAAGATTTTCTACACCTGATTCAAGTTTATTTAACTGATAAATTGCCAAATTAACAGTATGGAAGAAAAAAGAGGGTACAAGGAAAAGAAGTCATGATTATAGCTTTTTAATAAGAGCAATAATCATTCAACTCTCCTATCCAATGATCGCGTAACATAAATTTTACTAAATGCCATTTCCTAATTATAAGAGTTTTACTTATGCAATGGGACAGAAGTAAGCAAAAAGTAAAACATAATATTCTCCGAGTAGCTATAAGGATTAATTGACGCAGTTTTCATGTATTTAGACCACACTCTTATATTTCTCTCTGCGTCTCTGCGTGAGATAAAAAAATGTGGTTTATTTATCTGAAAATAGCTGTAAACACTATCTGAACTTAAGGAGTTTAGACCTGGGAATTTTTTCAATACCTTTGTTCGACAAGCATCTCCTAAATTACCCTTATTCAAGATACCGTATTTTTAAAAGAGCCGCACCCAATTCTTTTGTTGAAAAGAAACGTAAAAATAGGGGTTTGAGATTATTCTTTGCCGAAGGTAACAAAAGAGGGATAATAAATAGTTATTCCACGATTTTTACCTACATAAGTTTTCAGCCGAGTGAGGTACAACACGATGCCTGAAAACCTTACATGGCAAAGTCTCTGATGTACTTCATCCATGTCGAAACCTAATTATTAGTTTTTCAATTTTTTGGAGGAGAGGAAAATGAAGAAGTTCACCTGTTTCATTATTGTCGGGGCAGTATTGTCGATTAATGCGCCGGCCTTTGCTGAAAATCGTGCGGTTAATATCAGTATTGGCAGTATTGGTGGTTCCTTAGATAATGCCGCTTTGCGAACAATTCGCCAAGTTATCGGGTTTGCAGTCGGCACTAGCACCGTCGATAAATTCATTGTATATAGTCCCAGGGTCGGATCTCCTATTCCCATCGAAGGAGGTTTATCTGCTTGTGCTGAAGCTGGCTTCGGCACAAGCAATACAAGATTTAATGCTTTTATTCAGGAGTTGCGTTCAATTAATCCCAAACCAGGGACTTTCTACAATGTAGAACTTACCGCAAGCTGCAAACAGAGATAAGAATGTCGTTTGCACTTAAGTGCGGTGGATGGGCTGAGGTACAAGCCCATCCATCGAGTTACACGTAAGCTTAATATGTTGCTCAACCGGAGCGCGGGCTTTTGGCGCTTGAGTATTTTTTTATCAAAAATTGAGCGACTCCAAGTCGATGGATGGCAGACAGTTGGAACAATTTTATATTGTATTTTAAAGTACTTCGCGCTTAAGCATGAAGATTGGCGATCGCCCTAATTTTGGAAACACCTCACAAAATCGCATTGCTTCCCAATTAATTTTGTCTAAGATTCTTCCCTTGATCGGGTAAAAAATGTCTCAGACAAGTCCCATAGACATCCGCCTACAAACTTTGTCATGGCTGGTAGCGATGGCGCATTTATCTGTTCGCCAATTGCTCGACAAAATTACCATGTTCAGAGGAATTTAATCCCAGCTGCAACACCTGTAACACCCGCACCATCTGATTGTCTAGCAATGCTTCCACAGCTAACCACAACCCTGGAAAAACTTGAGAGCGAATGATCCCATCTTCACCAGGAGATAGCAATTGATAGTCGCCATCACTGAGGTAAAACCATTCTATTTGATTCTCGTAAGATTGCCAGATTATGTATTCCAACACCCCGTTACGGCGGTAAACCTGTTTTTTGCTGCCCCTATCGATCGCGGCACTACTTGCGGCTATTTCTACAATTAACTCAGGCGCACCTTCAATATAACCATCGCTACTCAATTTTGTCTGTCCACCCGCAGCTGTTTCAACAAACAGCACTGCATCCGGTTGTGGTTCGTTATCTAAATCGAGTCTGACAGTTGGAGCATCACTTAAGTCAATACCAGGAGTTAATGATTGGTAAACTCCTAACCAAGTTATCATCCGGCTGTGAGGTTTACCATGCTGTTCATGTCTTAATGGAGATGCCACGTAAACGATTCCTTCAATCAGTTCTGCTTTTTTGATATGAGGAGCAGCCGCGTAACGTCGTTCAAATTCGGGGCGAGTCAGGCGATCGCCACTTTGAAGCGGGGGCAGATTTTCTAGAGGCGAATTGGATTGTGTTTGGGGTGAGTATTCTCTAACCATTTGCCAATTCTCGTAATTTATTGTATGTACCTTTGAGTGTAATTTCTGTTTTTGTTTTATTTACTATTTGCACATTCGATAGGATTTGAAGTATTTTTCCTGATCAATTGCTATCGCTATTACTAATAATATACATAGTTGAAACCTTACTGGCATTTGCCAGCACAATTCATAACTCAGATTCTAGGTATGCTACCAAGCTAATAATTATTAGTGGTTCCAAAAAAATGGTATCCCTGGCTGTGTAGATTATAAATGATCAGCACGTTACACAAGATTGTGGCAAAGATTGTTTCACCCAAGTTGATGAGTATCGTCACAAAATCTCAGTTACAATATAATTCAAAACAATGACCCAGAAGATTGAATCATACACCGAATTTGAAGCCAGATTAGATAAGATGATTCAAGCAGGAAAACTAGAACCTAAGTATAAATCTCTAATTTTAGAAATAGCTGAACTTGGAGATAAAGCTTATGCTAATGGTCTTATTCTTGGACTGGGATGGGGTGAAGATGCTAAGAACCTATCCCACTAATAAAATTCTATTAATCCAAATGTGAATTCTAGCTAGAGAAAGAAAAGCGTTGAAGCAGGCAGAAATCCGCTCCCATCGAACCACAAGCCTGCGATATTTTCTTTGGAACCAGGCGAAACAACGCTCTTGTTGAAAACGTGGAACTGAGATTTTAATTGGTCTGCCGCGATTCTTCTTGCTCTTCCAAACACGCTTGGGTAATTGTGGTCTGATACCGCGTCTACGCAAAGCAGCACGTTTATCTTTGGAATCGTAACCTTTATCTGCCGCCAACACTTTTACTCGTTTACGCGGTCTACCGGGTTTGTTCGTGTTGACTTTGACACTATCTAACAGTGGTATAACTTGATCTCTTTCGCTACCGTTGGCTGGAGTTGTGCGATTGGCCAAAGGCATACCATTACCATCAGTTAGCGTATGTATCAAAATCCCTTTGCCTTTATGGCCATACTTAACACCCTCACCGCCACCTTTTCCAGGGGGAAAAAGACCCGTCAACGGCACCGTAACTCCAGTTAATTAAACCCTTCTCTTGAGCAATTCCTAGTAGACTTGTCCGAAATATTAACTTAGGAAAAGAAAAATGGTAAAACGTTTAAATGAGTGTCTACCATTTTCAATATTAGTTATGGTTTTTGATTATATCCAAAAGTATCCACTACGAACAAAACAAATTTTAGGGATTAGTTACGAACAATTACAATCGCTGCTAAATTGTGCCAGAAATCGTCACAACGAAATTAAAACTAAACAGTCAAGCCATAAAATCAGAATCAATGCGGCTGGCGGGGGGCGCAAAGAATTACTATTAATCCAAGAGCCAGTATGTTTATGCTTATTTTATTTACGGCAGATGCCGACATTTCAAGTATTAGGAATGTTGTTTGGAGTTTCTAAGACAGAAGCTAATGATACATTCCATTATTGGGTACCAATCCTTCGAGATATCTTACCATCTAGTTTATTAGAACAAGTCTCAGATAATGAAAGCAATTTACTATTTTTTCAAGAAGTGTTAACGAATTTTAGGCTATTAGTCGATAGCCTGGAACAGTTAATATATAGACCTTCCGGCCAAAAAGAGCAACAAGAATATTTTTCTGGAAAGAAGAGACAACATACTTTAAAAAGTCAAGTAATTGGGCTACCAGAAGCCAAAGATATTGTCAGGCAGAAGTAGGCGCTCGTGGGCCAACAGCAGATATAAAGTTGTTTCGTAAATCTCAAGAGAAATTTGATAAATCTCAGCCATTTTCAGGAAATAAAGCGTATCAAGGTGGTGAGAATATTATTACTCCTCATAAAAGAAAACCGAAACAAGAACTAACCCAACAACAAAAAGATGAAAACAAAGCTTTATCTAGTAATCGGATATTTATTGAGCATTTGATTCGTTTACTCAAAATATTTCGCATAGTCTCACAAAGATTCCGCTTAAAAATTGATAGTTATGAGCAGATTATTTTAACAGTTTGTGGGTTGGTTAGGTTGAGAATAGGCAGTTTAATTTTACCAACTTAATTAGTAACAATAATCATAAATTTTTAGAAACTAGGAGTTTATTTTTATGCCTCTAAACTATCACTAACTATATCAAACCCTTGTAACTGCGTTTTCGCAAAAATCTCAAAGTTTTGTCTCAAAGCTTTG
Organism: Mojavia sp.; assembly: GCF_059505145.1. Lineage (NCBI taxonomy): Bacteria > Bacillati > Cyanobacteriota > Cyanophyceae > Nostocales > Nostocaceae > Mojavia > Mojavia sp. Next base: position 3,016 of record NZ_JCACKA010000076.1, on the reverse strand, counting down.
AACACTCTGGCGCAAGGAGTTTTCGGACAAGTCTATTTAGATTCAAGTTGTGATCGCCCATTACCGTGATGCACTAAGGCTGCCATTCCGTGTTCTGAAGCACGTAACTCCTTGTCAGAGATTTCTGGCTCCTTGGTATAGACTGAACTCAGTAAGATATTCAGAACTCCACTTTCTTCAGCCTGACGGACGGCGCGATGGGTAATTAGTTCACCCACATTGAGAATTACGTTGTCTTCTGGGTCAAGAATGACACGGGTAACTGGACGACCCAATGCTTGTTCAATTCGTTGCTTCTTCATTGCCCGTGTGCTGCGTCCTTGTAGCTTTTCAGACTGCTTTTTCAAGGCTTGCCAGAAACTGTTGAGGTTCTTTTGGGCGATGCTTGCTCCGTCGCGCAGTTGAACTTTGGTTTCTAACCAAGTGTCATTAGCGCTAGAACGGGCTACGGTTGCCAAATCTAGACCGACAGCATTGAGTAATTCTGCTTCTTTACCGTAAGTCTGGGTACGATCGAGAACGGATTCGGTCACAATTTGCCCAGATGCTGCAATAATTAAGCCTTCGTTAGCACGCACTGTTTGCAAGACTCTGCGCCCTTTTGTTTGTTGGATCGCTACATGTGCAGCCAGCCCATCAACTGAGTGACGCAGATTAGCGACGCTACTGTGAGTTGCGCTCCCAATTCGATTGCTAGTAGATTCGATTGCTGCTTGCATATTGCGGCTGATGTTTGCAGTTAGACTGCCATTGGTGGCTCGATAGAGTTCATCAAGGATACCCAGGCGATCAGCCGCTTCTGCATCGACTAGGGTGACTTCCTGCCCTTGCAGTAGCAATACATTTCCGTCTGGAGTCAGCACATCCTGCTCAACGTGCTTGCCAATCACATATACCTTTTGCTCCGCAGGGTCAACCAAATTATTAGTCAGCGAAGCAGTCGCATCTCGATTCAGGTCTTGCAGTTTGCTGCTAGTAGCATCAGTTGCCGTCTGCAATTGCTCACTTGCATTCTGCCTTGCTTCCTGTAGACTACGGTTCACGTTCTCTACCGAGCTTTGCAGTTGCTCATTTACGGTTTGAACTGCTGTTTGCAGTCTGCGGTTAGCAGTCTCAGCCGAGTCTTGGAATCTATCTTCAGTTGCGTTAACGGCTCCTCGGATACCACCGACCTGTTCTGCCATCATTTGAGCAGTTTCTGGAGGCACAAAAGCAACATCGTCACCAATTTTCAGCGTTTCGGGAGCAGGAACGAATGATCGCCCAGAGTAAGCATCGGCAAACACACCACCGGAAACTTCGTATCCTTCCACCAGTCCACTGTGCTCATCAAAGAACAAATCAACCAGTCCGCCAAGATCGAGTCCTTGAGTAGTCAGAATTCTCGTGCCTCTGAGCACGATATTCTGGTGCAAAATCTCTTTAATTGCCGGAACACGATGTGCCTCAACAACAGATTCTTTAGAGTTAACTACGATCGCATCTAATCCTATAGCTTGCACCTCTTGCAAAGGAATCACTTTTGCATCCCGAAACAGTCCCTTCTCTTTTACCAAGAAGCCCAAAAGTTGATTGCGTTTTTGATCGAAAATTAAATCTCGAATTCGCTCAATTTTCTTACCAGCGTCGTATGTGACGACCACTTTATCGATAATATCACTACCTTTACGCATTTATTCCTCGCAGTTTTTATTGATTGGGTTGTTCAGTGACTTGTTCGTTAGTTAGCTGACTTTTTAGCTGAAAATATCGTCCCTCTCGACCAAAACCAGGAACAATGTCAACCACGCCAAAGTATTCGAGGAGTACCCCAAACGTGGCGATCAGGATGATGATAATGGTGATGTTTGCTCCAGCATGAGAGCGATTTCCTACGAGTCTTGGCATTTTTTCCTTTTATTTATTGTTGTTTTTATAGCTAAACTTGCTGTCAATATTAGACAAGATTATTTACAAAAAGAGTATAATTTATCTATTTCTCGGAATATACCTTCGCTCACTTTTTTTTGAAAATAAATTCAAAAGATATATTTCTCAATATAGATTTTTGATTTAGTTGATTTCAAGCTGTTGAATCTATATTCAAAATTAATATTTTTAGCCATAACTCTATTGTAGTACTTAAAAGATTATTTTAGTTAATTTACTGGTATGCTCTTGTTAAAAATTTAATTTTTTAGTACACGATATACATCTTTTAGGCTATTCATACTTTCCTTAAACCTAATTCAAACAGCAGGGTTTGCTTAGAAGCAAAAACTGACCAAAAAGGTGTAAAAGTAGCGAAGATATTGTGGCTTAAAGTAAAAAATTCCCGAATTCAGGGACAGAGTGGCTTTATTGTTTTGCCTTCAAATAGAAAAAGAAAAAATATGTCACCCACTTACTCGATTGGTTTTCATCCTCTATAAAAGAATCATCGATGGGGCATTCCCCGCCCTTTCTTTTCTGGCTCCTTGGGGAATATATCTTCAAACAACTGTAATGACTGGTCGCTTAATCCTTCAAATCGCCCAGCCATACCCTAATACAACTTACCTTCATCAACAGCAGATTATCATATTGCTGGTATTAGTGGGATAGATTCTAATAATGTTATTCTTGATCAATAGACCTGTCCGAAAATTTACAAGCGTGTCTGTGCAAAGCTTTGAAAGCCAGCTTTGATATCTTCATAGAAACGTAGTAATCACGGTTAAAGATAGTTAGTGATAGTTTAGACCAAAAAATATGCCCCCCCTTTATCTTGTGTGAGCATGTAATTATCACTTTTGATTAAGTTGGTAAAACTAAACTACCAATTCTTAATCTAACTAAACCACAAACAGTAAAAATTATTTGCTCGTACACCGGAGAATGAAGTCGAAATCGTCAAGAGGCAATGCGGAAAATCTTGATAAGCCGAATTATGTGTTCAATGAAGATTCGATTACTAGAAAAAATCTGATTTTCTGCTTTTTGGGGAGCATCTCAGCTTTGTAAGAACAGATGAACTAGTAAGTGGAGGTGAAAATCA
>NZ_JCACKA010000075.1:91784-94177 GCF_059505145.1 Mojavia sp. | reverse complement strand
TTTGATACTCGTGAATGAGTCTTTGAGGGAGATGAACGAGTCTTTGAGATAGATGTTGCAGTTCTAACTCTCCCCCTGTCCCCTTGTCCCCCTGCCTCCTTGCCCCCTTCCCTGCCCCCTTGTCCCCTTGTCCCCTTCCCTGCCTCCTACCCTCTGCCTTTTAAGTCAATTTTTTCTAAAGTGTAATAGTATTAATTGTTTTCGCCTGTAACTTCTCAACCAGCGACAGTTTCATGACCGAATTAGAACGATATCTTTTTGACTTACAAGGATTCTTGGTGGTTGAAAATGCTCTTAGCACTGAGCAGATTGCAGCCCTTCAAGCAGTGTTGGATCAGCAGATTGCAATTCAAGATAAAGCAGAAGCAGCATTTTTGCGCTTTGATGGTTTATTGCCGTGGGGTCAGCCTTTCCAGGATCTGATCGATAATCGAGCGATCGCTCCTTATCTGTTTGAATTACTAGGAGAGCAGTTTCGCCTAGATCATGACTATGTTCACATTATCCGTCAAGGTCTTGGCCCCATTGGCCCTAGCTTGCATGGGGGCGGAACTCCCTACGATCCATGCCAATATTATCAATTTAAAAATGGCAGGATGTACAATGGCTTAACTGCCGTTGCTTACGAACTCATTGATGTGCATCCCGGTGAGGGGGGATTTGGTTGCATTCCTGGTAGCCACAAAAGTAATCTGCCTTTGCCGGAGAAATGGCGCAGCCTGGAATTTTCTAATGCTTGTGTACAGGCAGTTACTGTCAAGGCAGGAAGCGCCATCATTTTTACTGAGGCTTTAACTCACGGTACTATTCCTTGGCGGGGAACACATGAGCGTCGGACACTATTTTATAAGTATTCCCCTTATCCATTAGCCTGGTTAAGAGACTTTTATAATGCTGATGATTACCCGGATTTGACTCCATCTCAAAGGCAACTTCTCAGAAAGCCTGGTGTTTATCCCTAATGACTAATGACTAATGACTACTTATATTTTTTACTAGTCGCACATCAGGCACAAATCTCATGCTGCCGCTGGTTTTTTGGAATTCTATACTAAAGATAAGACGTTTGTAGTCAGGGCTTTCGCTCTGAGCTTGGGGGCTAAAGTCCTCACTACGAAAGTTTTTTATTTGAGTTAATGAACTGGTACTAGCCATTTTGGAGGTATGATATGGCGCTTACCCTAGACCATACAATTGTGCCTGTACATGATAAAGAAGCATCAGCACAGTTCTTTGCTAAGATTTTTGGTTTAAAGGTCGATCCACCTGCCTCTCACTTTGCCGTGGTACGGGTTAATGACACACTAACCTTTGACTTTGCCGACAGGGAAGAATTTGAGTCACATCACTATGCTTTCCATGTCAGCGATGATGAATTTGACGCGATTTTTGCACGAGTCAAACAAGCAGGTTTGGAATATAGCAGCGATCCCCAACATCAAAACAAAGGCCAGATCAATCATCGCCAAGGTGGGCGTGGGTTCTATTTTTTTGATCCCAATGGGCATAACTTAGAGGTGTTAACTCGTACATAGTAATGACCGATAAATTAAGGCAACAGAGGGGCGGAGGAGCAAAGGAGCACAGGAGAGTACTTGCAGTGAGATTTTCCTTCCCCTTTGCACCCCCGCCCCCCTTCTTCATAATTGCTTGAGTGCTTTACGGGCTAATTTTACGTAAGTTTTCACCGTAGCATAGGGCATTTCTAAATCTTGGGCTATTACTTGCAAGGATTCTCCCATCTCTCGGCGTGCCAAAATTGTTGCCCAGGTAAAGGCAATTTTATCAGTTCTGGGGTTAATGTTGGGAACAGTAGTGACCCTATGGGCTTACTTTCTTCAAGGCAATTTCGGGGTAGCGCTTTCTGTGGGAATCAGTTTATTTGCGATCGCGATTTTAGCCTCTGTCTCAGGTTCTGCTTTACCTTTTTTGTTTCGTCGTCTTGGTTTAGATCCAGCCTTAATGTCAGCGCCATTTATTACCACTGCGGTAGATGTTTTGGGTGTTTTTATTTATCTGACAATAGCAAGAGTAATTTTACGGTTATAGAATAATATCCAGTTTTATCTACACTTTCGTATATGTTTTAACATAAAAAAATCAGATTTTAGATAGTAAAATATATTATTAAGTTTAACTATATATTATCTAAAAATAACCAGATCATACAGATATTCACCATAAGTTATACAACCTTAAAGATTAAGACGAGCTTGTTTTATATCAACTATTACCAATGATAAAAATATCTAACTAAATGTATAAAAGTTAAGAGGATGTCTGAAAACTTTTTGATGTTGTATTTGATACTTATAGATCCCCCTAAATCCCCCTTTCTAAGGGGGACTTTGATATATTTCCTCCCTTTGCAAGGGGGACTTTGATATATTTCC
>NZ_JCACKA010000075.1:0-91684 GCF_059505145.1 Mojavia sp. | reverse complement strand
AAGGGGGACTTTGATATATTTCCTCCCTTTGCAAGGGGGACTTTGATATATTTCCCCTCTTTGCAAGGGGGACTTTGATATATTTCCCCCCTTTCCAAGGGGGCTAGGGGGGATCAAACGAAATATTTAATACTTCTCAGACATCCTCTAATAAATAGCTGTCATTTTTCGTTCACTTTTGTTGTTAACCATAGAAGAACAACAGAATGAAAAGAAATAAACCACCATGAATAATATTTTTTGGAAACATACTTCTACTTTAGTAACTCTCGCATCTGTGGTTGTTGTTGCTAGTAGTTTGCCTGCTCGCGCAGATAATTCTGTTGTTAATCAGGCTCCAAATCAGCTAGAGCAAGTAAGTGAAACTCCTGAGACTGCTGCTAATTCTGCATCTAGTTTGATAATAGCTGAACCTACAGAGTCTGCGATCGCAGAAACATTAACAACTACAACACCTACATCCCAAACAGTAGCTCAAGTTATTCAACCGGGAAGAACCACCCGCTCTGGCCCAAGTTATCTTGGAGTTGCTGGTAACATCGGTATTACTGGCGATACAACTTTAAGTGAAAGTTCTTTTGCTGTGATTAGCAAAATCGGACTCACACAAAACTTTTCAGTACGCCCCACAGCTTTAATTGGGGATAATACAGTAGTTCTCGTGCCAATTACTGTAGATTTTCCTCAACGAAATTTGGAAACAGCCCAAGTAACTATAGCGCCTTATATTGGCGGTGGTGTAGCAATTTCTACAGGAAGAGATAGCACTGTTGGTGGATTAATTTCTGGAGTATAGATGTTCCTTTATCCCCAGAATTCACAGCAAATGCTGGCGTGAATATTGGTTTTATTGATGAAACTGATGTAGGGTTATTACTAGGAGTTGGCTACAACTTCTAAAAGTTCCAAAGTGGGGCTATTTCCCCGGCTATTGAATGAATGCTTGGTTGACATTATTGATGAGGAGAAACACCTTTGGTTCCACTGCGAGATAACAACCCTACAACAATTACCCCTTATGTCACCTATGGGTTAATTGCTGCGAATATTATCGTTTTTCTTTATCAGATTAGCCTGACACCGCCACAATTAGAACAGTTCTTCCAGATAGCGGCGTTAGTCCCATGTCAACTATCAACTAGTTGCCCTAGTAGCCTGGGAAATCAGCTGATACCAGAGTGGATGACCTTAATTACATCGCAATTCTTACATGGCGGTTTTTTGCACCTAGCAGGAAATATGCTGTTTTTGTGGGTTTTTGGCAATAATATTGAAGACCGTTTAGGCCATGTTAAATATATAATTTTTTATCTATCATGCGGCGTTTTGGCAGCGTTATCCCAATGGTTCTTTTCACAAAATTCTACGATTCCTTCCTTGGGAGCTAGTGGTGCGATCGCTGGGGTTTTAGGTGCATACATTCTCCGTTTTCCCAGAGCGCAAATTCTCACCTTAGTTCCCTTAGGATTCTTCATTACCACAATACGAATTCCCGCCTTTTTCTTTCTTGGGTTTTGGTTTGTTCAGCAAGCCTTCTATGGTATCGCCAGCCTACAAACCCGCACAAGTATCGGCATGGAGAGCGGCGGTATTGCGTACTGGGCACACGCAGGAGGTTTCGTCTTCGGCACGATTCTTGCTCCTCTGTTGGGCTTGTATAAGCGCCACTAGAAGAACAAATCTATTTGACATACTCAATGCCATGCGTGCCATTGAAGCAGAGAATGAAGAATTAAAGGATATTCTGCCTAAAACTTACAATCGCCTCGAAAACGATCTGTTATTTGACTTGCTGAAAAATTTTAACAAAGTCGAATTAGGAACAGATTTATCAGGGAATGCTTTCGGATCAAGCGATGTCTGGCGACAAGAAGCAGAGCTTCTACGCACTTTTGATCTCGATGTCTGAGCGATCGCTTTCAATATCGCGTTAAAAATGGCAACCAAAGGCAATTTGGTATAAGCAACAGATACCTAGAAATCATGTTGAGGTACTTGAAAGTCGTTTTGAGGTACTTGAAAGTCGTTTTGAAGTACTTGAAAGTCGTGTTGAGGTACTTAAAAGTCGTTTTGAAGTTGTCGTTTGCCAAATTAAATGACCACTTGACAAATTAATGTCCTTCAAAATATTTGGCATAAAATCCTTACCAAGCAAGGATTTTACTATTTTAACCTCAAAATAAGCTACTAGAGACTTATTGCCAAAATAATTGTCCTCCTTTGAAATTTTGACAAAATACCTGTCCTCTCTTGAAAAGCGCCCTGAACCAGAATTTTTACCAAAATTGACAAAATAAATGTCCTTAAAATAGTACAATACAACTACGTTTGTATAGCACATATATGTAAATATGCTGGACGAACATTCCAATGGCGATCAAGAGCCAGAAAACGATGAGATTGTGACTGAACTATCAACAGATGATAGGCATTTGCTGGAAATGATTCAGCAACTACTAGAACCATGCGATCGCATCACCTATGGAGAAAGGCAAAGGGAAGTCGCAGCCAAACTAGGCAAGTCTGTGAGGACAGTAAGGCGATTGGTGAAAAAATGGGAAGAAGAAGGTTTAGCTGCCCTTCAAACCACGACACGGGCTGACAAAGGCAAGCATCGAATAGATTCTGATTGGCAGCAGTTCATCATCAAAACATATAAGGAAGGCAATAAAGGTAGTAAGCGAATTACTCCCCAACAAGTTGCAATCAGAGTACAAGCAAGAGCAAGTGAATTAGGGCAACAGAAGTATCCCAGTTATAGGACTGTCTATCGGGTTCTACAACCAATTATTGAGGAGCAAGAACAAAAAGCAAGTGTTAGAAGTCGAGGTTGGCATGGTTCTCGATTATCAGTTAAAACCCGCGATGGCAAAGACTTATCAGTAGAATATAGCAACCATGTTTGGCAGTGTGACCATACCCGTGTAGACCTATTACTGGTAGATCAACATGGTAAACTTTTGGGTCGTCCTTGGCTGACAACAGTTGTAGATACTTACTCCCGTTGCATCATGGGGATAAACTTAGGCTTTGATGCTCCGAGTTCTCAGGTAGTAGCATTAGCACTGCGTCATGCAATTTTGCCTAAGCAATATGGGTCAGAATATGGACTCCATGAAGAATGGGGAACCTATGGGAAACCAGAACATTTTTATACTGATGGCGGTAAAGATTTTCGCTCAAACCATTTGCAACAGATAGGTGTGCAATTGGGATTTGTTTGTCATTTACGCGATCGCCCCAGTGAAGGTGGTATTGTTGAGCGTCCCTTTGGGACTTTTAATACCGACTTATTTTCCACTTTGCCTGGATATACAGGATCGAATGTGCAGGAACGCCCTGAACAAGCCGAGAAAGAAGCTTGTCTGACATTAAGGGAGTTAGAACGATTGCTGGTGCGTTATATCGTGGACAAATATAACCAGCGTCCTGATGCTCGTTTGGGCGATCAAACTCGCTATCAACGGTGGGAAGCAGGGTTAATTGCTTCTCCCAATGTAATTTCAGAAGAAGAATTACGTATCTGCCTGATGAAGCAAACTCGACGCTCCATTTATAGAGGTGGATATCTACAATTTGAAAATCTGACATATCGGGGCGAAAACTTAGCAGGTTATGCAGGTGAAACTGTTGTACTGCGTTATGACCCTAAAGACATTACAACTGTGTTGGTTTATCGCCAAAAGGGTAATAAAGAAGAGTTTTTAGCAAGGGCATTTGCTCAGGATTTAGAAACTGAGCAATTATCTTTGGATGAGGCTAAAGCTAGTAGTCGCAAGATTCGACAAGCAGGGAAGATGATTAGCAATCGCTCAATGTTGGCAGAGGTAGGCGATCGCGAAACTTTTCTGACCCAAAAGAAAACCAAAAAGGAACGTCAAAAAGCAGAACAGGCTGTAGTTCAAAAGGCTAAACAACCGTTGCCAGTTGAAGCAGAAGAAATTGAAGTGGCATCTTTTGACAGTGAACCTGAATACCAAATGCCAGAAGTTTTTGATTACGAACAAATGCGTGAAGATTACGGGTGGTAGAAAATGAGTTCAAAACAAGCTCAAGCAGTTGCACAACAATTAGGTGATATTCCAGTCAATGATGAAAAACTACAAGCAGAAATTCAACGATTGAACCGGAAGAGTTTTATTCCCTTGGAACAAGTGCAAATGCTCAATGATTGGTTAGATGGAAAGCGGCTCTCCCGGCAGTCTGGTCGTGTTTTAGGAGAGTCGAGAACAGGTAAAACAATGGGTTGCGATGCCTACAGACTCAGGCATAAACCAAAACAAGAACCAGGAAAACCTCCGACTGTTCCTGTTGCCTACATCCAAATCCCTCAAGAGTGTGGTGCAAAGGAATTGTTTGGAGTAATCATTGAGCATTTGAAGTATCAAATGACAAAAGGAACGGTAGCCGAGATAAGAGACAGAACGCTACGGGTTCTCAAAGGGTGTGGAGTGGAAATGCTGATTATTGATGAAGCTGACCGCTTAAAGCCCAAGACTTTTGCTGAGGTACGGGACATTTTTGACAAATTAGAAATAGCAGTGATTTTAGTGGGAACTGATCGCTTAGATGCAGTAATTAAGCGGGATGAACAAGTTTACAACCGTTTTCGGGCTTGTCATAGATTTGGCAAGTTTTCTGGAGAAGACTTTAAACGGACAGTAGAAATTTGGGAAAAGAAGGTTTTGCAGTTGCCAGTTGCTTCCAATCTTTCTAGCAAAACAATGCTGAAGACGTTAGGTGAGGCAACTGGGGGTTATATTGGTTTGCTGGATATGATTTTGAGAGAGTCTGCAATCAGGGCATTAAAAAAAGGATTACAGAAAGTTGATCTGGAAACGCTCAAGGAAGTAGCTGCGGAGTACAAATAATGGAAGTTGCAGAGATTCAATCTTGGCTGTTTCAAATAGAACCTTTAGAAGGAGAAAGCCTGAGTCACTTCTTAGGACGCTTTCGACGGGCAAACGAGTTAACGCCTACTGGATTAGGCAAAGCAGCAGGACTTGGCGGTGCGATCGCACGGTGGGAAAAATTCCGGTTTAACCCCCCACCGTCTCGCCAGCAGTTGGAGTCTTTGGCTCAGGTTGTGAGTGTTGAAGCTGATCGGTTAGCGCAAATGTTACCACCTGCTGGGGTGGGGATGAAAATTGAGCCAATTCGGTTATGTGGTGCTTGTTATGCTGAGTCACCTTGCCACAAAATTGAGTGGCAATTTAAGGTAACGCAGGGATGCTCAAGCCACAACTTAACCTTGTTATCAGAATGTCCAAACTGTGGGGCGAGATTTAAGGTTCCTGCATTATGGGTAGATGGTTGGTGTCAGTGGTGTTTTCTGACTTTTGCTGATATGGTAAAGTATCAAAAGTCTTTAAATGAGTTTCTGCAAAAATAATACTATTTTTCAAATGTTAGCTACCAATAACCCCCCTTTGCTTTCATGAAAAAAGGAAGCAAGGGGGGATAGTTTATGTTTAAATAAACAAGAGAATTTGCTACAAGTTAAGTTGACTTCCAGAACGACCTAATCAAGGAGTAATTTGCTCTCGTTGCTCGACTACGGTATTGAAAATGATTGTGAAAGTTGTATTTGGTATCAGTCGGTGTAGAGCTTGTGAATGAGCTTCTGCATCACTCCGGCGGCGAAAACGAGCTACTATCTGGTGTTGCATACTAGGAAAATGGCGGACTATACACCAAGGATTTAGCTTTTCAATGTACGTCACAAAAACCTCCTGATCATACCTAATTATTTAGCTAGTGAATTGCAGTTGAATAATAGACAAAGGTTGCTTAAACATTCCCAAGATTAAAGCCACCCTACCGTGAGAGTGGCTGGTAAAAAAATGTCAGGATGACATTGCAATTTGTTGACTTTTCGATTCCTACTGATGCCCTGTCAGAGAACAGAGTATCTTCAGAAATTCTTCGGGAATTTCCTCGAAGTGTTCTAGTAGGAAGTCCATTAGGGCAAGATGGCGTAAATCACTGGGCATGGGTCTGCGGTAATTGCGACCTTTGGAAAACCAACGCCGGACGGTTGAAAGTGAACGAGAGCAAATCCGAGCGATCGCTTCATGATTGACATCCCATTTAGCATAAAAATTCTTGGGTGTCATTCCTAGTTGACAATGGCTGTATAGATCAATCAAATTTTGCTCTCGTGCTTGTAAAGGACGCGGATTAGTCATAGCATTGGTTCCGCTTCCAGTGGTTCTAAATCCTCTTCCCAGGCAATATCAGTAGATATCCAAGCAGCGCTGGGGCTATCTTTGCTCAACCAAATCAGGTAGCACCAAGTCCAACAGCAAAGATGGGGGGCAAAGCTATAAAATCTGCCGATCGCAATTCCCCAATCAGTGTCAGAACCAATCCAACGCAATTGGTCGCCATACAAAAAGCGGGGTGTCTTTGCTGTATTCGGAAAGTCTTCGGGTAAATCAATAGAACTCGGAGAAAATTTCTGGGTAATTAATCTTGGGAGTGAATCTTGGCGATTGAGCGCCATCGCACTCAAATAATTAGCAATCAGTTCAGCATCGATACTCTGAGTTAGTTGGGAAATCAGCAATACCGCTAAACTTTCTTGTTCTTGCTGTTCACAATAATCGCTGAGTTTCGCCAATAGTTCAGCAATACCGAAGTCATCTAAAGCTTGTAGATAAGCTCTGTATTGATCCGTTTTGTGGCAAACAGGTCTTAACATGGAATATGTCTCCTGTGAAAGGGAGCCAGAAGCCAGCGTCATCCCTGAGAAAGTTGTGCGCTGGCTTTTGACTTATCAGTAATTATACATAGATTTTATGTATTTCTGTTTAAATTTATTTGTTTTTAGTGATTTAATATAAAAACACATAGAGAAACTGATAATAGTCACATGGGGAAAGTAACACTAAGCATTTACATGGAAGAAGAAGACAAAGAAGCACTGCAACAACTGGCGGATGCAGAGGAGCGTTCTTTGTCGCAAATGGCGGTGTTAATTTTGAAACGAGCGATTAAACAAGCACAGGCAGAAGGAACAATTTCGCCGCCGAATAAGGGGAAGTGAGGCGATCGCACGTTGGGAAAAGTTTGGGTTTAATCCTCATCGTTCACATCAGCAATTGGAAGCGTTGGCTATTGTGATAGCAGTTGATGCCGATAGGTTATGGCAGATGTTACCAGCTGCTGAGGTGGAAACGAAAATGGAGCCAATTTAATTATGTACTGCTTGTTATTCTGAGTCGCCTTGCCACAAAATGGAATAGCAATTTCAGGATATGCAAGCGTGTAAGTGGAGTATTCCAATTATGGAGCGAGGTTTAAGTGTCAGCCTTTGTATGCGGGTGATGTCAGCGATGTTTTATAAGGTTTATGGATATTGTTAAACAAAAGCCTATTTGATATTTTTATACATCAAATAAGATGATAATGTATAGGAATCAAAATAATAATTATTTCACAAATAATTGGCAATATTCATCTTTCGAGACATATCAATTGACCACTTAATGAAGTAACAAAAATTAATTTCATTATGGATTACTACCTCAAGCATAGAAAGAGTTAAGGGAACTATAAACACACCTTGATGCTTGTAAAACAAAGAAGATTTATTGTTATTGAAATAAGATATTTCATCAATAGCATCCTGCGTGTATCCGTGTCCTATAAAAAAACTTAGGCATCCACCCTTACAACTTCGCCAGCAAATCTTTTCTATTTCAGGTCTACCAACAGCATCTTTCTTTTTTGAGTAATTCTTGCATTCTCCTATCATACATTGCGGTTTCTCTCTTATCATTCCCCATACGTCATATATGTATTCATGTAGAGGAATTAACTGTATGTCTATTTGACCTATAGCTATGTCTTTATTAGTAATAATTACGCTTTGAACTAGATCTATTCTCTGAAACAAAGATTTGACAAGCGACTCCAGTAAATCTCCTTGCTCAGTAGTATTTGTGAATCTATCGTTTAAAATTTTATCTAAATAATCTTTTTCTTTAATATACAAGTCAGTAATATCAAATACATTGTCGCAATTTAAGGAGTCTTTTTGTTTTTCCTGAAATTTTCTGAATTTGTTTATATATGAGTTAACTTCTTCAAGAAATATATCTTTATTCATTACTGATAAGAATTTAGAAATTAATTTCTAAATTAATTAGAATTTCTTGCCACATGTAAAGGCTTTACTAAAATTATAGTAGTAATAAAATTTTCAGAGTAATTATAGTCACATACTTGACAGTACGGAGCTTTTTCTAATGAGATGAAATGAGCATCGGGACAAAAGTATCTTTTGATAATTTCAACTTCTCCTCTGCTTTGTAAGTCTGTTAAAGCTACGATTATTTTACCTTCGCTTGTTTTACAATATGCTGCGAGGGTGGAAAGACCTATTAAACCACCCTGTCGATACTCAGTATTTATATATCTGCTTATACATTCCGAAAAATTAGTAGTCATTTGTCTACTTAATTTAAAGTTTGTTTATCTTTGACAAAACATAAGTCACAACTTCTTCAGGTGCGTACTGCATAAATGTTAATCCTCCACTTTTAGTTATAGCAAATGAATATTTACTTCCACGAAATTTAAATGAAATTCTACTTTTATCTTGATTATTTAATAAATCTTTTAATACGGGATTGAGTAAGGGATCTGTTTCTTCACCCAGATCATCCAACTCATCTAGGGTGGCTTTTAATCTTACTGTTTTGCTACCTCCGACAGGAGCAGATAGCGTTAAGTAGGTTCCCTTAAGTGCTGATTTTAAATCATCAATTTTAATAACTTTACTAATTTTGCCTACGATAGAGTTGCGTTGAGCATCTTCCCGCTCACCAATGAAGAAACTTTGTGCTAGAGATAAGGGATTATGAGAGTCGATTACAGCAGTATTAACAAAATCTCTAATAACTTCAAATTGTCCTCTAACTTCTAATAAATTCATATTTTGCCTAAAAACTAATTCAATTTCTGTCGTAGGATGATACTCTACTAATTCCAGCCCACTGGGAATGGATTTAGAAGTTTGAGAGTAGGCAACTATCAGTATTATCTCATAGGGTAGAGATATATTTTCATCATCTACAAGTATGAATTTTTCTTCTAGCTTCACATAAGTATGTACAGAAAAATTATAGCGTTGTCCTATGTATGTGTTATCTGTCCAAGAGTTGATCCAGTTTATGACTTTATCTTTTTCTGGAATTTGCATTATATACTCTGATTCTTTAGCACTAAAAAGTTTATCTCTTATAAATTCATTGAAGATTAAATTGAAATTTTATTTGTCTGCATAATTTCATAATTTAAAATTATTTCATCAATCAAATCTTGTTGAGATTTCTTTTTGATTTCATTTTCTGATAAATTTGATACTTTACACAACAATAAAAAATCCTTAAGTATAGATGTAGGTACTCTCTTTAATCTTCGCTCTAAGAAATGTTTTATAAAAGTTGGTCTTTTAAGCATAGCTTCGTCTATTTTCATCATTGTTTGTATCTCAATTGAACTAATTTTTCAATTTACTTGCTAATCGCTGATAAATAGGGTCTAACCAAAAGGAAATCACAGACAAACCTTTATCTAGGAATGCGATCGCACCTCCCAACCCAAAATCTATAAATACAAGCGATCACCTCCCGCAGCAAACCCACTTACACTTCGCTGACGGTTTTCGCCTCCAAGTTCTCGGTGATACTTTGGAAGAGTTCCAACGCTGCTTCTAAATCCTCAGCAATCTCTAAAGCTAAAACATCCGGTGCTGGGAGGTTATCAGAGTCTTCTAAACTTTCATCCCTCAACCAGAAAATATCCAGACTGACTTTATCGCGTTGCATGAGTTCTTCATAGCTAAAGGCGCGAAACCTTTCTGTTTCCTGGCGTTCCTGGCGATTTTGAGCATTAAAGCATTGGATAAAGTCTTGCAAGTTTTCGTAACGTAGAGGATTGGTTTTTAGGGTAAAGTGCTGATTTGTTCTGAAATCGTAAATCCACAGTTTCTGAGTCCAAGGATCGGCGCTGGCGGGTTTGCGGTCAAAGAATAAAACGTTAGCTTTGACACCTTGAGCGTAGAATATACCTGTTGGCAGTCTCAGCAAGGTATGTACGTCGCATTCGTGCAGTAATTTCTTGCGGATAGTTTCACCAGCACCACCTTCAAACAAGACGTTATCAGGAACGACAACCGCAGCTTTACCGTTGATTTGCAGTAGGGTTTTGACGTGCTGAAGAAAGTTTAGCTGTTTGTTAGATGTGGTAGCCCAAAAGTCATCACGGCGATAAACGACCTTTTCTTTGTCTGCTTTGCCATCATCATTGAAAACAGTGATGCTGCTTTTTTTACCGAAGGGTGGATTTGTTAATACTAATTCAAAGCGATCGCCTGGATTTGCCATTAAGCTATCTTTAGCTTCAACTGGACTTTCATCGCCAGCAATACCGTGTAAATACAGATTCATCGCACAGAGGCGCACTACCCCATCAGCGACATCAAATCCTTTAAAGGTTTGATTTTTCAGGAATTGCTTTTGGGCTTTATCGAGTCTGTAATTTTTGCTGATGTGATCGTTAGCAACCAGGAAAAAACCGCCTGTACCGCAAGCAGGATCGCAGATGCGTTGTCCTGGTTGGGGTTGCATGACTTCAACAATGGCTTTAATTAATGCCCTTGGCGTAAAATACTGTCCTGCGCCGCCTTTTACATCTTCAGCATTCTTTTGCAGCAATCCTTCGTAGATTTCACCTTTTACGTCGATATCTAAACCAATCCAAGTTTCCGAGTTGATGAGTTCTACCAATCGCTTGAGTTTGGCGGGGTCTTGAATTTTGTTTTGCGATTTGCGGAAGATAACGCCCAAAAGCCCTTTTTCTTTACCCAGATTTTCTAAGGTGTGGCGGTACTGGGTTTCTAAAGCATCTCCATCTTGCGATCGCAGTGCCTCCCAACTGTATTCTGGGGGAATGGTGGAACGTTTGCCCAAAGGTGGGGGAAGTTGGTTTTGTTCTTCGACCATCTTCAGGAAAAGCAGATAGGTAAGCTGTTCTACATAATCACTGTAGCTAACGCCATCATCGCGGAGGACGTTGCAGTAGTTCCACAGTTTTTGAACGATGGTTGAGGATTCGTTAGCCATTGCAAGAATTTACTTATAATTAAAAGAGCAGGTTTTCAAAGTAATTGAATGTTTTTAACTATTAGACATGGTTTTTACTGAAAAATATTTTTCCTGCAAAAGTTCATATAAATTACAAGTGCCATTAACTATTGATTGCAAATCTTCTAAATTAAAAACTAATATGATTTTTCTAGGAGATTGAAGCCATATATTTCTTATAAAACCTAGAGCGTCTTTTGTATTATCTTTATCGCCTGAAATTCCGTTTTTAGAAATTATTATACCAACCTTAGAATCAAGCTCATCCATCTTAGTTGAAAATATTCTAATCTCCTTTACCCCTACTGGTTTATTCCAATTTTTGCATTCAACTATCAATAAATCAGAAAATTCAGCAAATAAAGTGCCAGGAATTTTCTTAACTGCAAAAATAACATCTATTTCACCAGTAACATTCTCAAGATTTCTTTTATAAAATTTAAGATACTCTAAGCATCCAAAAAGCATTTGAGTAAAATCTTCTAATGAATTACCTTTTGTTTTTGCATCAGCAGCATCAATAATATTTTTTAACGATTTTTTAAGTTCTCCTCTAATTTGATTGATACAGTTATCTACTACTAATTCAGGTTTGCTTAATAAATGAAACAACTCAATAACTTGATTAATACTATCATTATTAATGAAATTTGCTAAACCAACCTCTTTAATTTCTAAGCTGTTAGCCTTAGTGATGGAATTATTAAAATCTTTTAAAACATCATTTTTCAACCAAATAATATCTAAATTAACCTTATCTCTTTTTATAAGCTCTTCATAAGTAAATGAGCGGAAGCGTTGTGTTTCTTGACGCTCTTGAAAATTTTCTGTATTAAAGCACTCCATAAACTCTTGTAAATTATCAGAGCCAAAGAGATTATTTTTTAGATTGAAATCCTGGTTAGTTCTTAAATCATAAACCCAGAGCTTTTTTGTCCAAGGTTTGGTGCTGGCAGGTTTGCGATCAAAGAATAACACGTTAGCTTTGACACCTTGAGCATAGAATATACCTGTTGGCAATCTCAGGAGGGTGTGAACGTTACATTCGTCCAGTAATTTTTTCCGAATGGTTTCACCTGCGCCACCTTCAAATAAAACGTTATCAGCAACAACAACGGCAGCTTTACCGTTGATTTTGAGTAAGTTTTTGACGTGCTGGAGAAAGTTTAGCTGTATGTTAGAAGTGGTAACCCAAAAATTATCTTCTTGAGCTTTTGCTTTATCTGCTTTAGCCTCATTGTTTAAAACAGTAATACTTCTTTTTATTCCAAAAGGTGGGTTGGTTAATACAAATTCAAAGTGATCGCCTGGATCTGCCATTAAGCTATCTTTGGCTTCAACGAGATTGTTATCGCCAGCAATACCGTGTAGGCAGAGATTCATGGCACAGAGGCGCACTACCCCATCAGCGACATCAAATCCTTTAAAAGTGTCGTGTTTGAGAAAATGCCTTTGATCTTTGTCCAGTTTGTAGTGTTTGGTAATAAAGTCGTAGGCAACTAACAAAAAACCACCTGTACCGCAGGCAGGATCGCAGATGAGTTGTCCTGGTTGGGGTTGCATGACTTCGACTATAGCTTTAATTAATGCCCTCGGCGTAAAATACTGCCCTGCACCGCCTTTGACATCTTCAGCGTTCTTTTGCAGCAATCCTTCGTAAATTTCCCCTTTTACGTCGATATCTAAACCAATCCAAGTCTCTGAGTTGATGAGTTCTACCAGTCGCTTGAGTTTGGCGGGGTCTTGAATTTTATTTTGCGATTTGCGGAAGATAACGCCCAATAGCCCTTTTTCTTTACCCAGGTTTTCCAAGGTGTGGCGGTACTGGGTTTCTAAAGCATCACCATCTTGTGATCGCAGTGCCTCCCAACTGTATTCTGGGGGAATGGTGGAACGTTTGCCTAAAGGTGGGGGAAGTTGGTTTTGTTCTTCAACCATCTTCAGGAACAGCAGATAGGTAAGCTGTTCTACATAGTCACTGTAGCTAACGCCATCATCGCGGAGGACGTTGCAGTAATTCCAAAGTTTTTGAACGATGCTTGAAGATTCGTTAGCCATTGAGTGATGATACAGGTAGTTTCATTCGTAAAGAAGAATTATATATTTTCGCAATAGCGATCGCCGCTAATAAATCTTCAAACTAATGATTCGTATTAGACAATCACTCCACCCATTCCTTTACACTGATACAGTAATAACGATCGCACCACTAATTCTGACACGTCTTGAATGTGCGATCACAGAAGATATGCAAGCGATGTTGAGGCGATCGCACTACCCATCCCTTTACACTAATACAGTAATAGCGATCGCATTGCCAATTCTGACACGTCTTGAATGTGCGATCGCTATTAAAATTCTATGCCAGGATATTAATCTCTATAAAAATCTAATTGCGTTGTTAGTTTTTAGTTGAAAGTAACTAGCGAAAAATGGGAATACTTAGTTATAAGGCTGTTTAATGTATTCTCCTGGCTCAGTATGATTCCACCAACTCTTGAAGAAGTAGTCTCAAATATACTCAATCAATCTTTTCATCACCAAGGTATAGGTGCTACTGCTACTTCTAGGAACACTTTACTCAAAGTTATTTTAGAGTCTGCTGAAGTTCCAGAGCCAGAAAGTACAACAGCATTCATCTTTGACGAAATCTCTAGGTTAAAAACAACATCATTGAAAAAAGTTAAAATACTTGCCAAGCAGAAAAGTACTTTTGATGTTTCTTGGTGTCGAGAATTTGAGGTTGAGTCTCAGGTTGAACCAGCTATAAGAACTGAGCCAGAAGTAGAAACAGAAAATCATAGCTCAAAAAGGATATCGGCTGAGGAGTTTCAACAGGCTCTGGAAGAATGTACAAGGACTGCTAAGAATGCTTATCAAAAAACTTTTAATTATTACAAAGAAATTGCTACCATTTTACAGAATCTTAAGCTTGATTTAGACAAAAGTGCATCTTATTTATTAAAACAAAAAGATGCTAATAATTTTAATTTTGCTAAAGTTCTGAGAAATATAGTAGATGAAATTGAAAGCCATGCTAATGAAGGACTTCAAGAACTAAAAAAATACTTAGAAGTGAAAAGCCAGCATTTAGCAGATTTCACAGTTGTTTTATTTGGTAGAACTAAAGCTGGAAAAAGCACTATTCGTGAGGCTTTAACCTGCGGTGATGGCAGTACAATTGGCAAAGGTTCACAGCGAACAACTAGAGATATCAGAGAATATAAATGGAAAGGCTTACGATTAATAGATACACCTGGTATTGAAGCTTACCAAGGAGAAGAAGATAAACAAAAAGCTGTAGAAATAGTACATGAATCTGACATTGTTATCTTTCTCACTAGCGATGACTCTGTTCAGCCTGGTGAATTTGACGCTATGGCTTGGCTGCAAGAAATCAAAAAATACTTTTTTGTAATTCTTAACATTAAGTATGATATTGACAAGCCAAAACGCCTGGAGAGATTTATTAAAAATCCAGAAAAAATCTTTGAATCACAAAGGCTAGATGAACATAAACGCCATATTCGTACTTATATTCGTCACAGTTTAGGCATAGAAGAAGTAGCAATTATTTGTATTCATGCCTATGCAGCATTTCTGAGTAATCAGCCTCAATATAGTGACGTTGCTAAGAATCTTTGGGAATTAAGCCGAATAGAAGAAATTTATAGTTTAATCGCGTCAGAAATATACACAAGAGGAAAACAAAGACGCTGGAATACATTTTTTGATGCAATCATATATTTTCTCGATTTAATTATAAAGATGTTAGAAGGACATCAAAAATCTCTGGAGTCTCAGGCATATTTTATGCGAGAAAAACGAGCAGAGATTGAATATATCTTTCAAGAAAGTGTTAAAAACGGAAAAATTAAAATTCAAAGAGTATGTAAAGATTCATTTAGCAAAATTAAACAATGGATTCCTAGCTTTGTTGATGAATATTTAGGGAAAGACATTGCTCAGTCTGAGTATCAGAAGCGCATGGACAAAGAGAAACAAAAAATTGAAACTGTTATGGAGAACTTATTTGAAGAGATAGTCCAGGAATTAGTAGCTTCTTTAAATGAGTTTCAAAGGCAATATCAATATGATATGGGAACTATTAAGTTAGAATCTACTGATTTCGGAAACTATCAACAATGGCAAGTTGGAAAAATTCTGAAGTGGGTAGGTGTGGGTTTAGGTGCAGCCTCTGCTGTTGCTTTTGGTATTGGTGCTTTTGCAGCAGCTAATTTTTGGAATCCTGTAGGATGGATAGCTGGCGTTACATCTATCGTCGTTGGAATTTTCAGTTGGTTCTTTGGCGATCAAGAGAAAAAAGCATGGCAAAAAGCTAAACAGGAAGCTAAAGAAAGTCTTTGGAAGAGCTTGGATCAATCTGAGCAGGAAACTTGTAAGACTTACCAAAAATTACTAGATACAAATATTGCTGTTAGAGCTAAAACTGAAGTGCTGGAACAGGTAGATATTTACATTAAAGGACTTCTAATAATTGTGGCTGACCTTAAAAAAGCTATTTCACAACTTGAGAAAATCAAAAAACAGATGAAGCAAGAGTCAGACTCTACAGAACCAAGAGATAGGGTACCAAATCCAAGCAATTTCAAGGTTAATTCATCATTTATAGCTGATGAATTGCTGTAGTTATTATACTTTCATCTGTCTCTTGAGGAGTAATATAAGTTATTTTAATATATACCCAATTATTTGTGTATTTTTTCATTACGTACATTAAAAATACAATTCTAAATTTATAGAGGTAGTGGTAAATGTCTGAGATGAAATTTAAGCAAGTTGCTAAACAAGTAGAAGATTTATGTTCTGAAACTTTAAGGATACTATCTGCATCTACCGATAATGAGATAGATATATTTGCTAGAGAATTTGAAGTTTTTATTCATGAATATCGGCAAAAATCCCAATTAAGTATTGCCTTCATCGGTCAATATAATGCTGGTAAGTCTACTTTGATTAAAGCTCTTACGGGCGACCCATCTGTCCGAATCAGTGCTGAAATTTGTACAGATATGATTACTGAATATCCTTGGAAAGAAGTTCTCCTAGTTGATACCCCAGGCATTTATGCAGGTAGAACAGATCACGATCAAATCACTCTAGAACAAATTTCAAAAAGCGATTTACTTATATTCGTTGTTCCTAACGAGTTATTTAACCCTCAAGGTGGAGCTTTTTTCAAAAGAGTTGCCAATGAAATGCAGCGAGTTGGTCAAATGCTCTTAGTAATTAATAAAATGAGTCGTGAACGCGGTAAGCCAGAAGTCTTGCTTAAAAGCATTCTGGAAGTTGTAGAGCCTCATCACCCTAATGATTTTTACACTTGTTTTGTTGATGCTGATTCTTATTTGAAGGCTCAATCTGAAAAAGATGAAGATGAAAAAGAATTTTTAATCGAAGAATCTAGTTTTGATACTTTCTTGTTATCGTTACATAAATTAATCGATAAGAATAAATTGTATGCAAGACTGTTAACACCTCTCAACCGTGCCTTAGATATATTAGAACGGTCTTACAATATTTTGAGTACAGATAATAAATCCGCTAGAGATTTCTTAGAACTACTCCATCGTAAGATGTTACTTATTAAGACCTCTCAAACAAGATTTAGGAATTGTTATATAGCTGAATTTAACAATCTTGAGCATGAAGTGTTAATGATTGGCGAAGGTGTTGCTAGTAAAGTTGATGGGAAACATAGCGAAGAAGATATTAACTGGACAATTAAAAAAGCTGAGAAAGAAATAGAGTCAACTACAAAGCAAACAATGGAGAAAATAAAGTTGGGCTTGGAAGAGGAATTAAGTAAACTTCAAATTCAACTCGAACAATTATTACAATCAAGGCTGGGTCGTTCTTTAGCGGAAGAAGTACAAGTTTCATCAACTGGTAGAAAACAAGTTGATTATGAAGAAGTTGAGGGAACTTCAGAAATACCATCCTTTTTAAGGAAAAGCCCTGAAGCTGTGCGGGCTATAGGAAATTTTGCGTCGGCAGTTTCTAGAGACCTAGTTTATAACGTAGGTAAATTTTTTGGTGTTAAATTTCGTCCTTGGGGAGCAGTGAATGGGGCTAAATTCATCAGAGGTTTAGGGCCTATTATTGGAGGTGTTGGTGTAATTTTAGAAATTTTCCTTGCTGCTAAACAGGAAAAGGATGAAGCAGAATATGAGCAAAAGCTCCGTGAAGCAAGAGCAGATTTACGCCGAAGTTTTAGGCAAGTTGCCTCAGAAATCAGAAGCGACTATGAAAGGAATATTAAAAGCGAAATTATTTGTGGTTTTTATGAATCTGAGCTTCAAGATGTTGAACGTCAGCGAGATGAATTGCGAAATAATGAAGGCTCAAAAATTGAGATGGTTAATCAAATAAAACATATAATTCAAAAAATTAAGAAGCAGATAGTTACAATATAAAATAATGCGTAATTAATAGTTCTGTACTGAGTTGCTGAATGAGGTAAGACTTGATGCTTATGTAGTAGGCATAAGTTCATACATAATCCTCCAAGTGAAGTGCGATCGCATCAGTAAACCTCTTCCTCTTCGCCATACTGTGTTGGTGGTTCACCATGAGACTCAATAATTTTGGGTTTTTTCATTTTGGGATTAGCAGGTTCAATTTTTTCTAGCTGCAAATCAAACTCCCACTCATCCAATAAATCAAAGATAAATTGCAGATGATTTCCTGTTTTTAGTGGTAATTCACCCAAGCGAAAATCGCTGGTGTTTGGGGGAATATCAACAAAGGGATGGGAAAATTCAAAAGTACGTCCTAAATGGTCTTTGTAAATGAATCGGTAGAGGTGATCAAAGTCAAAATCAAATGCTTGAACAAATGCTGCGGCGACTTGATCGAGATTGAAGTTGCTAGGAATGGCTATGCGTCGCCAAGCATCCAGCAGGGTGACTTTAAAAGTATATATTGCCTCGGTAAACTCTCCTTTGGCAATGACTAAGGTTTGTTCCCATTCAGGAAAGTAGGTTTGGAGTGATGGTTTTAATTTGTCAAAGGCGATGCGGAAGTTAAGGGTAATTTCCTCCTCTTCTTTGTCTGGTTCAATTTCATCATAAATTTCGGAGATTAAAGCTATCATTGCATCTCCCCAAGGACGGCGCTTTACAGCAGTGATCCGCCATCCTTTAGCAGGTTCGGGTTTTCCTGGGGTAAGTTCGAGGAAGCCAAATAAATGAAACAGGCTTAGACTGTGCAAACCTGGGTAATAGGCTAATTTATCTTGTTCTGAGTAACTGTTAAAGGTTAAGCCTTCATCTGGAATTTCTCGCCAAAATTGCAAGCAGCGAAATAATAGTCCGTATGGATCTCTAAATTCGCCTAAGATTTCGCTTTCTCCCCAAATTAACCAGGATTCTAAAAATGTGAAATATTGTTCTGTTGGGTTGAAGCCTTGCCAAATTTTGAGGAGTTGTTCGTCTAATACTAATTTGGTTTTTTTGCCTTGGGTGATAACTTGAGACAGTCCAGAGGTGCGAAGGACAAAGTATAACCCGTAAATGTAGGGGTAGGATTTTTGTTGGGGACGCTTGAGGTTAGTTTCAATGGGGTAACTCAAGCGGGAATTGAGTTGCTGGAGGTATTTGAGGGAGAATTGGTGATATGTGCTGCTAACTTCAACGCCGTCAGGTTGGAGAAATTCTAGAATGGTTTGAAAGTCCCGCAGAATTGTTCCTGGGGAATCTTGGGTGATGGTTTGCTGTTGGAGGACTTGCTTTTTGTCTTGGGTGAGGGTTGGGAGTTGTTCGCGGAGATGATTGGGGACGGGGAATAGTCGTTTAATCATCTAATTTCAACTCTAGTTGTGTAGCTGTAGTTTTAGATTTACGCGGTTCCTTGGATTTAATTGTAGATTGACGTTTTGGTTTTTTGTCAGCTTCGCGTTTAGCTTTCTCAGCTTTGATGCGTTCTAGCAGTTTTTCGGCGGGTTCGTCGTTGGGATCTTGGGGTACGAGTTTGCCTTTAAAGGCTTGTTTTAAAATTGTTTGGCGGAGTTTTTCAGCGCGTTTGAGGTTTACGTTTATGGTTTTTTCGATTTCTTCAAGAACTGAGAAACAGAGTTCAACTTCTTCTATAACTTTCTGCTGTTCCTCAATTGGTAGTAGTGGAATTGTTGTATTACCTACATCCGTTTGATTAATACTAGCTTGGTTGACTGCCCATTTTGCATTACTTATCAAGCGAGATTTTCCAATAACAGAACGTAAGTAATAAGCGGCAAATAAAACCTTATAAAAACTAGATAAGTGAAGGCGCATCATATTTGATTCAAATAGCGATGGAATATGTTTATCGGTAACTACTAAACATTTTCCAAGATGGCTGGGGCTATTCACTCTATTAATAACTAAGTCATCCTCAGATAAGCTATATCTTTCAATATCATCTGTTGTAGCTCTTACCAAATTTAACTCACAAGAACTACGACTAAAATTATCTTGAAAGTCATCTATTCTGAGAATTGGAATACCTGAGCCATAATCTGATTTGGGAAGATATATCCCATTTTGTGGCCCCTTAATTATCAGCATTTCCATAGTAACCCATACCCACCCATCAGGTAACTCAGGTAAATCAGAGGTATCTGGTGCAACGGGTTCTTTATATTTCAGCTTCCAACTGTCATCTTTGGGAGTTTTACCCTGCGCTTTCATCTTCGCTAGTTGTTCGGCTTCCCACTTCTCTCGTCGCTGCTTAAGGATACGTTCAAGTAACACTGAGGCGGGTTCTAATTCTCCTTGATTCGCTTCCCGCCATTCTTTAGTTAAATTTCCTTCGACTGCGGCTTTTAGCACCGCCTGACGGTAGCGTTTTAATTTGGCTTTTACTTTTTTGAGTAACTCTACCCCTGCATCAAGTTGGGTGAATAGTTCTTCTATTTTGGCAACTATGCGATATTGTTCAGGCAGTGGAGGTAAGACATAAGGGGCTGAAATTAAAGCACTTTTTGTTAATTTTCTTCTGCCAGTTGTTCCAGTAGTTAATGGAGTAAATGGATAATACCAAAGTGAGTAATTTAAATAATCTATATCAACACATCCATTACTACGTAAAATATGAGCATGATTATTAACCCATGTTTTACCTGTAATCTTATAACTGAATGGTTTTTCACGACCTACAAAAGTTTCATCCTCTACAACTAAAACAAGAGGTTCATCAAAAATATAATCATCAATATAATCAACTAAGCCATTAGCACCGTAATAGGGAATATTTCCCAACCGTTTTGCTCGTTCTTCTTTGCTAACTGGTACTCGCTGATAATCTAAACATTCAGTAGCTTCTCCAATAGTTGTCCACACCCAACCCTTTGGCAACTCATACAATTCCTCACCCATTACGCAGCTAACGCCTCATTCAACTCATCCAAAATATCCATTAAATCATTTCCAAACAACTGATAACCCTGAAACGCCTCCTGTGGCATTTCTTGTAAATCCTCTGGCTCAATCCTCACACTGGTGGCAATATGCTCCTTAATCTTTTCCAACCACGCCACCTGCTGTGAGGTAAACTCTTTTCTTGCTAACCACTGCTGAAACTTCTCCTCAACTGTCACCGCGTAGGGTTCTAACGTCTCCGTTTCCCCCATCGCAAAGCGTACCAGAGAAATGATATCTGTCAACAGCTTTTGCAGCCCTGCACCCCTGACTTTATCCGCTTGCAACTGGGCGTATGCTTGCCATAACTTCTCTGTTGTCAAGTTGCAGGGTGGACGTTCTAGGGCATTCGCTAACTGCTTGATCTGCTCGTAGGTTAACCGTCGCTGTCCGTAGGGCTGATTATACAAGATTTGCAGCGCGGTAATATTATCCTTATTCGCCTCAATACACTGGCGAAAAGTCTCCACTGTCCCCATCGCCTTATCCCTGGCTGTGGTATCAAATCCCGCTTCTAACACCACATCCTGACTAACTGTATCAATTAGCTGCTCATTATTAGTTTTAATATCTTTGAGCAAATTCCGAAACTGGGGATTATCAAAAGGTTGACAAGCAAGGTTGATTAATACCTCTGCCGCTTGCTGCTGTTGTGTTTCCGTAGGTGTTGGGGTTTGAAACTGTGTGATCGCCTGTTCAATTTGCCTGTCTGGATCTACAGCATCGAGTAACTCTCTGGTAATCTGTTGAATAGACTTGCCCCCAGCAGCAGTTTTTAATTCTGTGCGTTCATCAGCATTCAGTTGCTTTTCTAACCTTGCCAAGCGTCCCGCCAAGGACATCAGCGTGTCTTCATCTCGCTGATCCAATGCCACTGCTTGCACTAATTTATCAAAAGGTACACTGCGTTTGCGCTCCAAAGGTCGAGAATCAGTATTATCCGACTCGCACATCCCCACCGCATCCACAATCACGAATTGTTCCTTAACTTGAGCATCCGGTGTCACTCCCTGAAAATCTGTGGGATTAATTGTGCGGGTTCCCCGTCCTTTCATCTGCTCAAAATAAATCCGCGATTTCACATCCCGCATAAATAGCAAGCATTCTAGAGGTTTGATATCCGTCCCGGTGGAAATCATATCGACGGTGACAGCAATGCGGGGATTATAGGAGTTGCGGAAACTGGCGATTAAATCTTCTGTCTTCTCCCCAGTGGTGCGATAGGTAATCTTTTTACAAAACTCATTCCCCTTGCCAAATTCTTGGCGCAAAATTCGCACAATATCTTCAGCGTGGGAGTCATCTTTGGCAAAAATCAGGGTTTTGGGAACTTCGGTTCTACCAGGGAATATCTCGGTGAATAATCGCTGTTTAAAGGTGCGAATGACTGTGCGAATTTGATCCATCGCCACAACAGAACGATCCAACTCCCTTTCCGCATAGCTGACATCTTCATCCAATCGCTGCCAACGGATGGCACGAGTTTGGCGATCGCGTCTATCAATGTAAAATCCTGCTTGGATATTGCTACCCTGTTCTGTAATTTGGGTGCGAATGCGATAAACCTCATACCCCACATTCACCCCATCAGCTACCGCCCGTTCGTGGGAATACTCCATCACCAAATTCTGATCGAAAAAGCCAAAGGTTTGCAGAGAAGGCGTTGCCGTCAGTCCGATAATGAAAGCATCAAAATATTCCAAAACTTGCCGCCACACATTGTAAATCGAGCGGTGACATTCATCAGTGATTATGAAATCAAAGGTTTCAATGGGAATTTTCGGGTTATAAACCACATCCTTGGGTTGCTGGTTGTCCTCCTCCCCATCGAACTGTGATGCTTCCTCATTTTCTGCCTCAAATTCAGCTTCTCCCCGCAACATCGAATAAAGACGCTGAATCGTGGTGATACACACCTTATTCACCGGATCGACGGTATTGGAAGTCAACAACTGCACATTATATAGTTCGGTGAACTTGCGCCCATCATCAGGTGTGACATACTGCTGAAACTCCTTCTGGGTTTGCTCTCCTAAGTTCTTCCGATCCACTAAAAATAAAATCCGTTTCGCTCCAGCTAACTTAATCAGCCAGTAGATAAAACTCACAGCAGTATAGGTTTTGCCTACACCCGTCGCCATCTGAATCAATGCTCTAGGGCGATTTTCCTTGAAAGAATTAAATAAACCTGCGATCGCTTCTTGCTGACATTCTCGTAAATCTTCTGTTTCAATTGTGGGTAACAGTTGCAAAAGCCCTCTGAGGGTGTCAGACTTGCCTAGCCATTCCTGTAGTGTTTCCGGTTTATGAAAAGTGAACACCCGCCTAGAGCGATAATCAGGGTCACGGGAGTCTCGAAAAAATGTTTCTGTACCAGTGCTTTCGTAGATGAAAGGTAAAGGCTTTTGGTGACAAAGGAGACTTTTAGGCAAGTTAAAGGAATATTTGTCGGATTGTATTTCAACACCGCTTAAAGCAAATCCAGCAGGTTTCGCTTCGATTACTCCAACAGCTTTGCGATTGATGAAGAGTAAGTAATCAGCATAACCAGATTTCAGGGGATATTCCCGCACCGCAATTCCCAAAGAAGCGCCCAAGTTAACTTGCTCATAGTCTTGGATAACCCATCCTGCGGCGGTGAGTAATTGGTCAATCTTTTGCCTTGCCTGTTCTTCCGGTTTCATCACTGAGTTACTATGCACTTACACAAATTCTCATGCCTTTTTCTGAGAAGCGCAAGTAACATTTATCTCAGTAAAATTACTGTCATAGATTTAGTGGATACAAATAGCAGTTTTGTTCTATCGCACCAATTTATTTATCAACTGCTGGTATATCACATCTAACCACACAGGAATTACAGGTTTACCCTCATCTAAAGATGCGATCGCTTGTTCTCGGTCATAAACTACAAGATTTAGCGATCGCTTATGCCCCTCCCAAAGAAGCATCCACCGACTACCTTTACCAGAGTCAAATAACTCCGGTTCCTTGTCTTTGAGGGTGTTCAGCGTAGTACTGGCAATATCAAAACTCAATCCCATCGACAAAAAATATAACATTGCTGCCAGTTCCATCAAATTCGGCTTTGAGTAATAAATACTACGTCCTGTTCCCGTCTCACCAATAACAGGAACAACCACGCCCTTTTCCCGCCAGTACTGGAGTTGACGCAGGGTGCAGCCTGTGATTTCAGCCGCTTGTTTACTCGTAAAAAACGTTTCTTGCATGAAATCATTGTAGGCACAGCAATTAATTAAACATTTGTGGTATTATTAGACATATATGTTAGTAAACGTATGAGCCAGATTACTATTCAGTGTCGTTTAGTAGCAAGTGAATCTACCCGCCAACAGTTTTGGAAATTGATGGCAGAGAAAAACACGCCACTGATTAACGAACTGTTGCTCAAGGTGGCTCAACACGCAGAGTTTGAGAGTTGGCGACAAAAGGGCAAACACCCGACTAGTATTGTCAAAGAATTGTGCCAACCCTTGAAAACAGACCCTCGCTTCATCGGTCAACCAGCGCGGTTCTACACGAGTGCGATCGCCACAGTGAATTACATCTATAAATCTTGGTTTGCACTGATGAAGCGATCGCAGTCTCAACTAGAAGGCAAAATTCGCTGGTGGGAAATGCTTAAAAGCGATCCTGAATTAGTAGAAGCCAGTGGTGTGGATTTAGAGAGCCTTCGTAACAAAGCTGCTGAAATCCTGGCTGAACTTACCCCCCAGTCCGATACTGTTGAAGCACAACCAGCGAAAGGAAAAAAACATAAGAAAACCAAAAAATCAGATGGCGATCGTAGTATCTCTAAAACTTTGTTTGAGGCTTACCGCGACACAGAAGATATTTTGACTCATTGTGCAATTAGCTATCTTCTCAAGAATGGTTGCAAAATCAATGATAAAGAGGAAGACACTAAAAAGTTTGCTAAACGCCGCCGTAAGCTTGAGATCCAGATTGAACGCCTGAGACAGCAACTAGAAGCAAGAATTCCAAAAGGGCGAGATTTAACAGATGGCAAATGGTTAGAAACTCTTTTGCTTGCCACTGATAATGTTCCTGAAAGTGAAACGGAGGCGAAATCTTGGCAAGACAGCCTTTTAAAAAAATCTAGCAAAGTACCTTTTCCAGTTACTTACGAAACCAACGAAGACATGACTTGGTTTAAGAACGAGCGTGGACGTATCTGTGTAAAATTCAATGGTCTGAGTGAGCATAGCTTTCAACTCTACTGCGATTCTCGCCAACTCCACTGGTTTCAACGCTTTTTAGAAGATCAGCAAATCAAGCGGAACAGCAAAAACCAACACTCTAGTAGCCTATTCACTCTCCGTAGTGGACGTATTGCTTGGCAAGAAAGGGAAGGTAAAGGCGAAGAGTGTAAAGTTAACCGCTTAACTCTTTACTGTTCTGTAGATACTCGCCTGTGGACGGCTGAGGGAACCAACCTTGTCAGAGAAGAGAAAGCAGAAGAAATTGCTAAAACTATAACTCAGACAAAAGCCAAAGGCGAACTCAACGATAAACAGCAAGCTCATATAAAACGGAAAAACTCATCTCTAGCCATAATTAATAACCCCTTTCCCCGTCCCAGCAAGCCCTTATATCAAGGTCAATCTCATATTCTTGTTGCAGTTAGCCTTGGTTTAGAGAAGCCTGCAACAGTAGCAGTGGTTGATGGTTCTACAAGTACAGTCATTACCTACCGCAGTATTAAACAACTACTGGGCGATAATTACAAATTACTAAACCAACAGCGACAACAGAAACATTCGCTATCCCACCAACGCCAAATAGCTCAAACGCTTGCTGCACCAAATCAAATGGGAGAATCAGAGTTAGGGCAGTATGTAGACAGATTACTAGCTAAAGAAATTGTGGCGATCGCCCAAACTTACTCTGCTGGCAGTATAGTCCTCCCTAAGTTGGGTGATATGCGAGAACAAGTTCAAAGCGAGATTCAAGCCAAAGCCGAACAGAAATCAGACGTTGTAGAAGTCCAACAAAAGTATGCCAAAGATTACCGAGTTAGCGTCCATCAATGGAGCTACGCTAGGTTGATTACAAATATTCGCTCGTCAGCAGCTAAAGCTGGAATTTTTATAGAAGAGACAAAACAGCCGATTCGAGGTAGCCCACACGAGAAAGCGAAAGAATTAGCGATCGCCGCTTACCATTCCCGCCAAAAAACCTGATTGACAAAACACAGAACCTTGAAAATAGAATAAGTATCATTAATAGCGCCGCAGTTCATGCTTGCTAAAAGCCTCTGTACTGTGAAAATGTGGGTTAGTTTGACTGTTGTAAAACAGTTTTGCTTTCTGACCCTGGTAGCTGCCCACCTTGATGCTGCTGTTCCTTGCGGACAGGAATAAGGTGCGCCCCCAGTAATAGAGGTGCGGGTTTACCGCAGTGGTGGCTACTGAATCACCTCCGACCAAGGAGGAACCCACCTTAATTATTTTTTGGCGAATCGAAGCGGGGTCAATTTCCCTGGGGATCTGCCAAAACTTCAAATCGCTTATTGATTAAGGCTTGTAGCTTTTACGGTGTCAGTTAATTTACTTTTTTAAGTGTTAACAGACAGGCGATTTTGGGAGACTTGCCAAAAATGCATTCAGAACTGTTGGCAAATCAAGGGTTTGGAGCGCAGAGTTTCAACACCCCTCCCAGCTAGAGGCGGGTTGAAAGCGGATATGGTTTTCCCAACTATCAGGGAATCAGAAGTTTCAACACCCCTCCCAGCTAGAGGCGGGTTGAAAGACTTACAGAGAAACAAAATACACTGATTGCGTTCGGTTTCAACACCCCTCCCAGCTAGAGGCGGGTTGAAAGATAATGCAGATGCCTTAATTTGGAATGCACACAGAGTTTCAACACCCCTCCCAGCTAGAGGCGGGTTGAAAGAGACCATTAGTTCTCCAAAGCTTTTATAGTATTGTTTCAACACCCCTCCCAGCTAGAGGCGGGTTGAAAGGTGCGTGATCGCGTTATGTCTTCAATGCTGTTGAGTTTCAACACCTCTCTCAGCTAGAGCCGGGTTGAAATAAGCGACCATGATAAAATCGCGTCTTCGCATATTATCTTAATTTCAACTGCCCTTATAGTAATGGGCAT
Source organism: Mojavia sp. (assembly GCF_059505145.1). Lineage (NCBI taxonomy): Bacteria > Bacillati > Cyanobacteriota > Cyanophyceae > Nostocales > Nostocaceae > Mojavia > Mojavia sp. The sequence goes on along the minus strand of NZ_JCACKA010000075.1, from coordinate 64,986 downwards.
GTTGAAAATTGAATATTTATAATTAGGCTTGAGCTACTACGCTCAAACCTTGGTAGATTTAATGGTGGGTTGAAAGGTAAGGCAGAGGTCTGCAATCCTTACATAAAGGATTTAGTCCTATGGCATGAAGTTTAATGTGTTAACGGTGATTGTTTATTCACTGTCAACGCTAACATTAATTTGTCAACACCAACATTAGATGCCTAAAACGCATATCAAAGACATCAATTTGTCAACGCGGACAAAAATTCGTCAAAAGGGACATTAATTTGTCAACGCGGACAAATAATTTGGCAACTGACATTTGTTAAAGGCGGCACCCGGATTTGAACCGGGGGATGGAGGTTTTGCAGACCTCTGCCTTACCACTTGGCTATGCCGCCAGACTTGAGCTTATCTATCATACCAAGATTTTCTCTAAAATTGCATCTTATATCTGGGGAAATTTTCCACATCTAACCTGATTAGAGGCGAATGCCTGGTTTATGTCCACAGATATGATAGTTTTTACTCTAGCAACATAAATATCTGTTGACCAAACCCAAGATTGACTCTTGTTGGCACTTATTCTTGACAAATCAAAATATACTATTTTTGTCAGAGGATAGTTTTAAGAGTAAATTTGACTAATCGGTTATTTTCCCGCAAGGAGAAACAGATATAGCAATCCGATTTGATTTCTGAATCACTCGTAGAGGTAAGGGGCTGGGGATTGGGGACTGGGGACTGGAAAGAAGGAATAAAGGTGTACTGAATTTTGTTCAAAAATCAAATATGAGTCCTATATTAAAACGCATACATTGCTATTAGCAAAGATGAATCAAGTCTCTCCTATATCAATTGTTCAGATAACAGATATGCATCTGTTTGCAGCGGAAAATCACCATCTAGTGGGAATACCTACTAGAGATTCTTTCCAAGCAGTAATAGAAAGATTAAAGGACTTGCAACCTGAACTTGATTTACTACTTCTAACAGGCGATTTGTCTGGTGATGGAACAGTTGAATCTTACGAAAATCTCCAAAATCTACTGAGTCCACTAAAAATCCCAACTTACTGGGTTCCAGGAAATCATGACTGTGCGATCGCAATGGATGAAATCTTAAATTTAGGGCTGCTTTCTCGGCGTAAGTCTTTTGAGCGTGGTAAGTGGAATTTTATCTTACTCAACTCCTCTGTACCTGAGTGCGTACATGGTCATCTTTCAGCCGAAACTCTAAATTGGCTAGACTCTCAATTAAAAATACTAAGTAACTACCCTACTGTAATAGCGCTACATCATCCGCCTTTTTTAGTAAATTCTGAGTGGCTAGATAGCAGCACCCTACAAAATCCTGAAGAACTTTTTGCCATTTTAGATAACCATCCCCAAGTTAAGTTAGTTTTGTGTGGGCACATTCACCAAGAATTTGAGTATCAACGCCATAATGTTCACTACCTGGGTACTCCCTCAACTTGTATTCAGTTCAAGCCTAAAAGCGCAACTTTTGCACTTGAGCAAAAACCGCCTGGATTTCGTTTGCTAAAACTTTACCCTGATGGTAACTGGGAAACTTGGGTTGAGCGAGTTTCATATTTTCATCCAGTGGAATTAAAGGCAAAGGGATATTAGAAAAGTGCTGAGTTTTCATTACTCAGCACTTCATTACTTAAGACTCGGAACTTAGTTTTACTTCATCAGCAAAACTACTCCAACGCACAAACAGAAATGGCCCAGCGACAGACCCCCAAATATGCTCATCAGTTTCTGGATCACGCCCCCGGTCAAGGCTGATAAATTTGTCTTCGTTAATTTCAAATTCACTATCTAGATATGTCTTTTGCCCTTTGCGAACAACCATGCAGCCTTTGCCCGGTTCAACTCTGCCTTTGAAGCTGTTGCCAGTCCATTCTACAATCATGTTGCAGCCTGGTAATTTTTCCAAATAATCGGCGTTTAAAGTTTTGAGTTTTTCGAGATGACGAGACGCACCGTAGAAAATTTTTTCTTCTTTAACGCTGTAGTTTTCGATTTGGATGTGATCTCCAGCGTTCACCAACTTTAACACCCGTACACGATAGGGGTCATTGAGTGAATAGTCGTAAGCTTGTTCGACAAAAAAACTAACTCCTGATAACACTTCTAAAGGGAGAGGACGTATACACACGCGGATATGGGCATAAAAAGGCGGGTTTTCAAAAGCTTGTTCTTGATTGCTAAAATCAGCTGCCATCCAGCGAGCTAAGGTAGCAATGTCTGTAGAGTGAGTCATTATATAGCTTGAAAATCATCTAAAAGTATTGTAAAGCTTACCAATGAGCAATGAATCCAGGACTTACGCACTCAGATCCCCCAACCCCCTTCAAAAGGGGCAGCCCTGCGCCCTTGCGGGTTCCCCGACTCCCTCAGTGGCGTGGCTTTAGACTTTCCCCCTTTTGAAGGCTACCGTGTACACACAAGTCTTTGAGAGTTGTCCCACAGGCTTTTGATCCCCCCAACCCCCCTTAAAAAGGGGGGCTAAAATCCCTCAAAGTCCTCCAATTTATCGGAGGATAATGACGGAGAGATGTGTGTACACGGTAGCTTTTTAAGGGGGGCTAGGGGGGATCAGGGTTTCAGGCTTGGGTGCGTAAGTCCTAGAATCTATCTCACTAATATAAAAGTTGCGATCGCCGATTATTCTGGTGTTCAGCAAACAATCTCAACAACGAAAAAATCAAATGTTCAAATCGCGTAGAGCCAGACGAATTTGCTCCAAACGCCTGCGGTTGACACCAAGATCCGACTCTCCGATGCGAGATGCTGATCGCAGATGAATTACTGGCTCATTAGTAGGCAAATAAAACTCTACGTCATCAACAAATTTGAAGATGCGGCTTTTAGAAAGAGCATGGATATAATTACCTGTCTGTTCTATAACTTGAGTACGGGGAACAACGGTGAGAACTTTTAGTAAGGTTTCTCGTGCTGTGTCGCGGTCTACATGATAGGTAATCGGGTCAATGGCGTGTTTGGCATCAGCATCTTGACTGACAACACAGTTATTGGAAGCTGGACAAGAACTCAGATGACCATTATTAACTCCTAAGCCAGAAGAGTTAGCCCAAGCAGCCCCTGTGAGTATTAAACTACTAGCCAGAGTTAGGAATATTACAAAAGTAATTCTCCGCAATAGTCGCTGTGCGATCGCTGTTAGCAGACGGAACATAATAAATTTACTCCTCAAGGTTTCATCGAAAGCGACGGGAAACTCCATCCCCTTGTGGGTGGACGAGGTTGCTCTCCCCGTCGTTTGGGGCATTAGGCATTGGGCATAGTGTGCAGGGATAATTATCATTGCTTTGTGCGTCATCCAAATTGGCAGTTAAGGTTATTGGAGATGGAGATAATTATCAATGCCTAAAATTCATTGCCTAATGACCATCCATGCAACTTACTCAAAGCAAGGTAAAGTTTCTATGCTACGGCCCTTAAGTATGATTGTTACTGCCGCTATACTCTGGCAGTTTAGCAGTTCGTTGACACTGGCACAAAGCCAAAAGCCAGATCAGCCAGATAAATATCCTCCTAGTCCTCTAGAGAAGATGGCTCCCGATCCATTGCTACTATTTTTGGGCAACAAACAGCAGTTAACTTCTGAGCAACTGCGTAAATTAGAACCAGAACTTGAGCAGTTAAATCAAGCAGCTGCGGCTAAGTTGAAAGCGGGAGATCAGGTAGCAGCATTTGATATTTGGAATCGGGAACTACGTTTGCGGCGCTTATTCGGTTCATTAGCTGAGGTACAAGCACTGTCACGAGTGGGTGCGATCGCCTTTAATCAAAATAATCGCGCACAGATACTACATATTACGCAGCGATTGCAAGCAATTCAAAAGCAGGCTTTATCTCAGAAAAGCGTTGACTTACCATTGTTGCGATCGCTAGGTGAAGCTTATCAAAATGTGCGATCGCCCAAACTGGCTATTGAAGTTTACAACCAAGTTTTGGCAACAGTGCGACAGCAAAAAAATGCAGCCGCAATAGTAGACACTCTCAAAACTATTGGTGAAGTGCATTTGAGTTGGTTCGATTATCCCGAAGCCGCCGCTACCTACCAAGAATTATTGAGTTTAGCTAGTAGCAGAGGCGATCGCTTAAATGAGGTAGCATACTTGCAACAGCTAGCTTATATTTACGAGCAGGCAAAAGAATATCAGCAATCTGCAAATATACTTGGTAAGCTAGCAGAAGTTTACGTGAGCCAAAATAATACAACTTTATTACCTAAAGTTAAACTAGCGATCGCTTCAAATTACCAATCACTAGCGAAGGAAAATCCGAGTTTACTACCAGAAGCATTTAAAAACTATCAAGAAGCTTATACTACCGCTTGGCAATTGGAGCAGTATGTTAATGCTGGTGAAGCTTTACAGCAATTAATTGCACTGTACCGTTCTCAAGGACAAATAGATGAAGCTTTGCAAACTAGCCAGATTTTAGTAGAAGCGCAGGCGCGAGCTGCCAACTTTTACGGGATGATGCAAGCCTATGATCAAATTGGGCAAATTTATCAAGAACGTCAACAGTATCCCCAAGCACTAGCAGCCTTTCAAAAGGGGTTAGAATTAGCCCAACAACTCAAGTATGATGAAACATATTTTACTCAGCAAATTGATAAATTGTCGAAAGCAAATATGTAATTGAACAACAGCTAAGGCATATTTTCAAACTTTAAAAATAGGTTGCAGAATTTATAATTGTAGGGTCGCCATTACCCATCAAAACCCGGATATGGTGGGCAATGTCCTGTCTGAGTAGGTGCGATTGCGCTTGCTCTTGAATCTACTTTGCATCTTGCACTGGTGAACCCAACTTGGCGCGAAAGTCTTTGTCATATATTGCCTTATCCCAGTTTTCGGCAAATTTTATTTGGTCAATACTTATATATTTGGCATGACTGAGATCGGCACCTGTAAGATTAGCACCTGTGAGCTTGGCATCTTTAAGGTTGGCATCTTTAAGGTTGGCATATTCAAGTTTGGCATCTTTGAGGTTGGCATATTCAAGTTTGGCATCTTTAAGATTGGCGTGTTCAAGTTTGGCATCTTTGAGATATGCACCTGTAAGGTTGGCACTAGTGAGGTTAGCACCAATGAGGTTAGCACCAATGAGGTTAGCGCCAATGAGATTAGCACCTATGAGGTTGGCATCTTTAAGGTAGGTAAAATTGAGGATGGTATTATTGAGGTTGGCATCTTTGAGGTTGGCACTTCTAAGATTGGCATCTTTAAGATTGGCACCTCTAAGATTGGCATCTTTAAGGATGGCACTTTTGAGATTGGCATTTCTGAGGTTAGTACCTATGAGGTTGGCACTTCTGAGGTCGGCATCTTTGAGGTCAACACCGCTTAGATTTAACTCACTTGCAAGTTCTGCATCAATTAAGAATTGAATCACGCTACCTTTGCGATCGCTATCTTTGTCTAGTCTCCGCAGCACCGATAAAGTTCTAGCTCGTGCTACATCTAATGCTGTATCTCGCAAAGGGTCATCAAGTTTTAAAGTCTTCAAATTTTTATCAAGCAACAATTCTGACATCCGGTCAATATAAACTTTTAAAATTTCTTCGTGTAAATTGTTAACTGCTATTGCTTTTTGTGCTTCAGCTTGTTTATCTGCTCGTCTTTGTTCTCTACGCTCAAATTGCAATAACACAATAGGAATTGCAAGCGTACTAGCTAAACCCAACCAATCCCAAAATGTCTTGGCTGATTCTAAATTCTCAGTTTCAGTCTCTCTAATACTAATAACTATTCCATCTCTGATTGTTCTCTCTATACTTTTTGATTTATTCAAGCTTTCTCCAAAGCCAGTCCACTCACCAACACCTTCAAATGGATACAGCTTTGCAATAATTAAAGTAGCCCCAATTGCAGTAACTACAATACCTATCAGTAATTTTTGCTTGATAAACCAGTCCTTGATCATCTTTGAAAAAGTCCTCACTTGGCGGCATCAAATAAAGGCTACTGCTGCCATTTGGCTAGGAGATTGCCCTTTAGAATAACTCATCAAGCAACTAAGTAATATCTCGCTGCTCCTTGTGGCGGTTATCATCATAAATCATCAAGGTATCCAGCTAGCGGCGAAAACTGAATTTTTGAACCTTCCTTAAGCTCATCCCACCCTCTGATATCGTGTTTGATTGAAGACTTATCATTAGGACTGACGCGGAAGGGGACACGGAGAGTTTTTTTAATAAGTGATTAGGCGGACATCATATGATACCCTGTTTGGTCAATAAACAGGGCAAGGGACACGGGAGGAAGTAGGTAGGGTGGGCATTGCCCACCAAAACCAGGATATGCTGGGCATTGCCCACCCTACAATTAAGCTAAATATTTTTATTTGTTATGATAACTTGAAACTTGCATTATCTAATTTAATAACTGGTCACAGCAATTACAAATTTAAAAGTTTATTTAGTGTAAAACCCAATATTAGCAAGTAATTCAGACTGCTTACTTTTAACAATGTGGGTGGCAAATTCTACTACAGTCATCTGAAAAAGTTGCTTTTTTAATCTATTCAAGTTGAAAGCCATACTTATTAAACACGGTTAACTATGACATCCATAGCAGGTAAGACAGTCCTTTTGACCGGAGCATCAGGTGGTATTGGGGCATTTATTGCTCGTGCTTTGGCAAAAGAGCAAGCAACGGTAGTCAGCGTTTCACGTTCACAAGAAAAGCTAAATCAAATATCTACTGAAGTGCAAGCTTTAGGTGGTAAAGGAATAAGTATTCCATTTGATATCAGTAAGATTGGAGAATTACCAGTATTAGTACAGCAGATTCATCAAATTGCAGGTCAAATTGATATCGTAATTAATAATGCTGCGATTGAAAAATACCGAGCATTTCAAGATTATTCTTTAGAAGATATCCAATCAATACTGACAACCAACCTCATTGCAGGTATGGAATTAACTCGTTTAATCCTACCGAGCATGATAGCTCGCAATAATGGTCACATCGTCAATATTGCGTCTGGTTCTGGCAAAAAGGGAGCGCCTTATAACAGCATTTATTCAGCCAGTAAAGCCGGTGTAATTATGTGGACTGATGCGATGCGGCAAGAATTGGCTGATACCAATGTAGGCGTGACAGTAGTTTGCCCAGGATATACAAAAGCTGGAATGTTTCTGGCTTTTGGGCTGCCTTCGCCCAGTTTAGCGCAAGTTTCGCAACCAACAGAAGTTGCGATCGCAGTTCTGCAAGCCATCAAGCAAAACCAACCAGAAATCATCATTGATGGATTTCTTACCAAACTTTTGTTTTCCAATATTCAGCTTTTTCCCAAGTTTGGAGATATTATTTATCGCTGGATTGGTTTGACAAAGTTAAACAAAACCTGCGCGGAAAAACAAATGCGTGGATGAGCAAGTATCGTCAAATCGCTTAAATCTATTTCTGTAAGGTGGGCATTGCCCACCGTAATTTAAGTTTCTCACTTTGGTTAAAACAGAAGTAATTAGCCATCAAAATTTAGCAATTCTTATTATCTGCGGAGTCCCAAATGACCGATGCTCATTACGATGTTATCATCATTGGCACAGGTGCTGGTGGTGGCACTTTAGCCTATCAATTAGCCGCAAGTGGTAAAAACATCTTAGTTTTAGAACGAGGTAGTTTTTTACCTAGAAAAAAAACTAATTGGGATTCTAAACAAGTTTTGCAGAAAGAATGCTATCGCACTTCAGAAAAATGGTACGACAAAGACGGCAAAGTAATAAATCCTGTAACGCACTATTATGTAGGCGGTAATACTAAATTTTACGGTGGTGCGCTGTTTAGATTACGCGAACAAGACTTTGAAACAGTCATTCATCAAGGAGGAATTTCTCCTGAATGGCCTTTAAAATATCAAGACTTTGCACCCTACTATGACCAAGCTGAGAAACTTTACGAAGTACATGGTAAGCGAGGCCTTGACCCTACTGAACCGCAAGCTAGTAAAGATTATCCCTTTCCCGCCATCAACCACGAACCATACATTGAAGACATTCACTATTCCTTAAAAGACATAGACCTCCATCCTTTTTATCTACCCCTAGCTATCAAACTCAATGAAGTAAATCGTCATTTAAGTGCTTGTATTCGTTGTGATACTTGTGATGGATTTCCATGTTTAATTAATGCTAAAGCTGATGCAGATGTTAACTGTATACGTCCAGCAATCACATATACAAATCTTAGATTAATTACAGAAGCAAAAGTGGTGCGTTTACACACCAATGCATCTGGTAACACAGTCACTGGTGTAGAAGCAGAAATCGCTGGACAGCATCAGATATTCACTGGGAATATTGTAGTTGTTGCTTGTGGTGCAATTAACTCAGCAGCATTATTGCTTAAATCTGCCAATGACAAACATCCAAATGGATTAGCTAATAGTTCTAATCTCGTGGGACGTAATTACATGGCACATAACTTTGCAGTAGTTATGACTTTGAGTACAAAGCTAAATCCGACAGTTTTTCAAAAGACGCTAGCAGTTAATGATTTTTATTGGGGTGATCAAGATTTTACCTACCCAATGGGCAGTGTACAAATGTTGGGTAATGTTAATAAAGACAGAATTGCAGCTCATGCGCCACCAATGATGCCCAGCATCATCGCTGAAACAGTGGCAAATCATTCTGTTGCTTGGTTGCTTGTCAATGAAGATTTACCAGATGCTAACAATCGCGTGCGCGTTAATGGAGAGAAAATTGTTATTGATTATACAAATAATAATCAAGAGGCATTTAATCGTTTAATCAAACGTTGGGTTGAAGTTTTAAAGTCCATTGAACAGCCACAGAAACCTGGGCAATTCTCATTTTGTGTTCCGCAAAAGATGACTATTAAAGAAGTTGGACATCAATGTGGTACTTGTCGTTTTGGTGAAAACCCTAAAACTTCAGTACTTGATATTAATTGTCGCACTCACGATATTGATAACCTTTACGTTGTTGATGGGAGCTTTTTTCCTTCTAGTGCTGCGGTGAACCCATCGCTAACGATTATTGCCAATGCCCTACGAGTTGGGGAGCATTTGTTAGAAAGAATGAATTGATTAGTAAGCTAGGCATTGCCCACCCTATCCGGGTTTCGGTGGACAATGCCCACCCTACACTTTGTGAAACTATTCCCCAAACTGTTCAATTAAACTAGAGAAATCAGGAATATTTGCCTCTTTATCATTACACTGGCATCCCCAATCATTACTATAATGCCCTTGCCTTAACCATTTATGAAAACTTGAATACTGCCATAAATGAGGGCAAGAAACTAAACCATGCTTAACTGGATTGTAATGAATATAATCTAAACAATTTCTCAAATCATTTTCATCTCGAATTGTATGTTCCCAAAATCTACGCTGCCAAACGTCTTGTTCTCGATGTTTGCCACGGGACAAAGGCAATTCTTCTGTAAGTAATTCATTGCCTTTCAAAGCACGAGTAAACAACACTTTAATACGTCCAACTCGTTTGGAATAGTTACTATCCTCTGGTGGCAATGTCCAGATAAAATGCAGATGATCGGGAAGAACAGCAGCACCAACAATTTCAAAGGGAGATTCAGCGCGAACAGTTGCCACAGCCTGACGCAACATAGCTACATTTTCTGGTTTAGCAAATAAAGGATGACGTTGATAAGTAACCAGTGTCAAAAAGACAGTTCCACCAGCAATGTAAGCTCTGCGATAGTTGGGCATTGAGGAATAAAACAGATGGTAAGTGCTTATTCTGTTTTATCCGTTTTGGTGTTAGAAAGGTAGGGTGGGCATTGCCCACCACATTCGGGTTTGTACTTAACAGCATTTGATAAAAAGCATCAATTGAGTAGGGTAAGCAATGCCCACCACATCCGGGTTTCGGTGGGCAATGCCCACCCTACTTAAGCTACTTAAGCTTCACCTTTTGCTTTTTAGATCCAGCCACTAGCTGATAGAGTTTTGCTTCAAATTTTTCCATACAAGCTGACCAATCAAATTCTAGTATGGAAGGACGCGCCTGCTGCGCCATTTCTGTTTTCAGTGTAGGATTTTGTAGAATTGCAATTACTTTTTGAGCGAAATCTGCCGGGTTGTTGGGTTCAGCTAAAAAGCCGTTGTGACCGGGAATTACTTGCTCTGCGGTTGAGGGTGCAAGGGCAGCAACTACAGGAGTTCCAGAAGCCAGGGCTTCGTTATTTGTGGTGCAGAAGTTTTCGGTGACGGAGGGGTTAATAAATACATCAGCGCGAGCAAACCAACCTAAAAGTTCTGTGCCGTGAGATTCACCCCAAATGGTAACACCAGATTTAAATTTTTCGGCACGTCGGCGGATTTGTTCATCTAGGGGGCCACTGCCAACAATGACTAAATGCACATCAGGAATTTTAGCAGCAATTAGAGGAAATGCATCTAAAAGTTGAGTGACATTCTTTTCTGCGGTGATGCGTCCTACAAACAGCAAAGTTGGTCTGTGGTCATTGGGAATTGGATCATAACAAATATTGCGGGGATGAAACTTTTCGCAATCAATGCCTTGATAAGGTAAATATTCACCACGTTGGCATTTCAAATTTTTGTATTTGGTAAGCTGTTCTCGTGATGAAAATAAATTGGCATCATAAGCATCACTCACCTGTTTGACTATTAAGGGAATGATTGGACGCAGCAAGCTGAAGAACAAGTTTCCTAAGTAATATTTGATATAAGCAACGATATCTGTATGGAAGACTGAGACGATAGGAGTGCCTGTTTGCTTGGCGTATTTAACTCCCACAGGACGACCATAACCTTGCAAGAAAGCTGAGTAAGCCCCTCTCATTTGTGCTGATTCTTCAACTACAATTATGTCGGGTTGAAAGTTCATCAGCAACTTAGTATCGCTCCAATGCTTGTAGTTCAATGGTTGGGGCAACGATTTGTAGAATATCAGTGGTTGTGTAGGGAATGCATAGGAGGAAAAGTTAGGGAAAACCTGTAACTCCTCTAATCCTGGCATGGGACGGTTCCCTACTTGTTTGGGGTATTGGTCGTTGATTTCAGGATGGATGAGAAAAACTTCATGTCCTTGCTGTAATAACCAACGAACTCGCTGATGTACTGCGACTGAAACCCCTGTTAAGAAAGGAGCATATAATCCAGTTAAAAGTGCAATCCGTAGAGGTTGCTGTTTCATAATTTTAGGGAATAGTTTGAATTGGGGACGCGGGAACAAGGAGAGAAATTCTTATTCTTAACTCACGACTCAGAACTCAGCACTTCATTACTCTTTCAAGCCAGGGGGAGTTCATACCCAGGTGATTAACATTTAGGTAATACCAATTAAAATAATGTTTGCGACAGATAAATTCTTCGTAGGGGCACGGCACTGCCGTGCCCCTACCCCTACCCATCTGTTGCATTCTTTTTTCAAATTGGTATAACTTGTCATTTGGTAACAATTTGCTGTACTGGGAACGCAGATTCTACAAGAAGAGGAGTGTTAAAAATATTTGAATAGCTAACTAACCCAGCAAAACTTTAGACAGCAATATTGCTAACTCGTTCATGTGCGACTAATTTGTAATTCGTAATTCGTAGTTCGTAATTAAGAAAGGCAGATTTATAGCAGGGGATAGGGAATAGGAGACAGGCTTGAAAGTCCCTCGCCGCTCAAAGAGATACTTTAGGATCGCCTGGTTGATCTAATATTTGATAAGGGTGATACTCAAGTAAGCGGATATTCCAAGGGCCGGAAATTCGATAGTTAATACCACGCCATTTAACTGTAGATATCCGCAGAGAAGACAACATTCCTAACCCATAAATCCATTGAGTTAGGGGAATGCCAAGCAATAGTCTAATAATTATTGGAGATGATAGTTTTGCCAGTGGTTGATTGGGTTGATTGCGATCGCGGATTACTTGCTGTACACCTTGCTCTAAAATTACCATCAGCCAAAGTAATCCCAAGGTATAGCTGCCATAATACCCTAATAACAAAGCGACACTTTCCCATTGCCAAGTCAACAACGCCCCTAGCAAAGACATCAGCACAAGATTAGGGAATAATATGCTAGAAATCACATCACCAACAACAGCCATCCATTGGGGGTGATAAAGTCGAGCGCAGAGTAGTTGACGATGAATTGAGGTTCTTAAACTAGGTAAATCGCACTCTTCCTGATTGAGCATCATTAGAGAAGGTACAAATTTGACCTGCATTCCGTATTTTTTTAAAACGCTACGGATCATCATGTCTTCGCCAAAAGCTTGACTCCACTTATCTAGAAGTCCTGTTTGGCGAAGCACTTCTGTTTTAATCGCCAAAGTTCCACCCCAAGGAACCCCGAACAGATACATCTGCACAACTGTTGAGACGTTACCTATGTACCGCACCAAAGACCCCCAATAGCGACCTGTGGGTAAATACCAACGGTGGCCAGTTGTCGCTCCCACATGAGGATCAGCTAGGGGGCTGACTAATTCCCGCAGCCAATTAGGATGAACTACTGTATCGGCATCCACTAAAGCAACTATCTTATAGGAATCATCCAATTCTGAGACAGCTTGCAGTAGGGAACTGCATTTGAGACTACAATTATTGCGTACTGTCGTCAAAGCACTAATTTCAACATTAGATGCTCCTTGCTCTTGGACAGTATCAACAGCAATTTTCCAAGCTGGGTCTTCCTGATGATCGACAATAATTTTTAAATCATACTGGGGATAGTTCTGCTTTAATAATGCCTGTAAACAGTCGCTGAGATAGGGGTCGGCTCCACGTAGACAGAGAATAACCGCTGTTTTGGGCAACTGATCATCTAATAATAACTTTTGCTGACTGGATTGCAGAGACCACAAGAAAACAAGGGTTAAACATCCTTGAATAGCCAGCCAACCCAGCAACGATTTACACAGAAACATTACCAAATCTGGCATTAAATTTAAAGCCTCCGGCAGAATTAGTTAATAGTCATCAGTCATTAGGAAGCATACAAATTCGTAATTCGTAATTCGTGAGGCAGTCCGGTCTTGGTGGTTTCCCCAAAGAGGAACTGCCGTTCCCCGTAGGGGTTCTCGCAGAGTACCCGAAGGGTAATTCGTAATTAGGAAATTTACGGATCGAGGGAATATTTGACGTTAATGTTGATTGTGGTATTTTTACTCACAGAAAAACTAGCATCGCGGAACTTGGGTGTACCAGTTTGGATTGATACTGTTGGATTGTTAGAAACTCCAAAACCTTCTGTGGGGATGCCGAAAAAGTCTTTATTGAGTTTGCGATCGCCATTTTGATCATCAACTATAGCCACCGCATAATTGCCAGGTTTCAAACCAGAGAACTGCTGTTTTACCGTGCTACCTGTAATTTTCGTGCAAGAGCTTTGCAATACATTAGAAGTATTTGAAGGAAATCCTTTTTCTTTAGAATAAACTCCTATGCAAATTTCTCCTTTTTGGTGTTGGATACCATTCACGACAACGGTTAATGTTTGAGTTGGTGCAGCATTCACAATCTTAGCAGAGCTAATACTTGCTAAAGCAGCGAGAACAAACGAAGTAAACTTAGATAGCTTCAACATCATCTAATATTCTCCTAAAGATAATCTTTGGGATTGAGGATTGGGCATGGGGCATGGGGCATTTCTTCCTTGTCCCCCAGTCCCCAGTCCCCAGTCCCCAGTTCCTATTTCATCAACTGTTGGATATCTGTTTTCTCCAACCATTCCTGTATGCGCTGTAGTCCTTCTTCTAAGTCAATTTTTGGTGCGTAACTTAATTGATTTTGCGCTTTGGCAATGGAATAAGCGTATGGACGAGTCATAAAATCTATAGACTCTGGCAGAATATCGGCTTTTTTCCGAAATAGCTTTTGCCCTTGGACACGCAGCTTGAGAAACAACTTAATTTCATCTTTTCCTATTGACATAGGTGCAGGTGAACCAGATATTTCTGCTAAACGCGTAAAATATTCTTTCCAAGAAGTTTCTTGCCCATCAGTGATATTAAAGATTTCACCGTAGGTTTCTTTTTCTATCGCTAAAAAGATGGCATCAACCAAGTTATCTATATATACATGATTGATAACTCCATGCTCATCATTAGCATAGGCAAATAATTTTTGGCGCATAAAATGAACTGGTCGGACAATCCAAGGGATACATCCAGGCCCGTAAACATCACCTGCGCGAATAACTATAATGCCAAAATCTGGGGGAGAATTTAGTTGTAATACTGCTGATTCGGCAGCGATTTTTGTTTGACAGTATGGGTTATTTTCGTCAACAAGTGGCCCGGATTCGGTGACTTTATCTGGGTAATTAAAACCATAAACTAATACACTAGATAGATGCACAAAAGTTTTGACGCCAGCATCTTTAGCAGCTTTTGCCATAGTGACAGTGCCATCAACATTGACCTCACGAAAATCTTTGAGTGGGCCAGCTTCTTGAGCAAGTTGGGCTGTATGTAAAACGATGTTTACTCCCTGACAAGCTTTTTGGGCAATTTTAGGATCGGTAATACTACCAACAATTAACTCAATGCCTAAATCTTGCACTTGTTGATTGCGATCGCTAGAACTTTGTAGTCCCCGGACTTTCATTCCTTTTGCTATGGCTAACTCAGCCGCACGCCAACCGATAAATTCATCAATTCCGGTGATCAGGAGAGTTTTATTTTCGAGGTTCATAGAGCAGAGATAATTGGTTTGAGTAGTGAGTGCTGAGTTGTGAGTTGTAAGTAAAATACTAATTACCAGTCCAAGCGTTCCTTTTTCATCGTTTAGAAAATATCAGCCGGGTCTGCGGAACGGAGCTTATTAATAGCAAGTGACCCAGAAGTTATACACATTAAAACGGCTGATATTAAGACAACTAATGCATTATTAAAGGTCATCACAATTGGTAGCTTAGTAGCTTTCATGGCAAAATCATATAGAAGTACGGATAAAATAAATCCGGGTATATAACTTAAGAATGCCAAGATTAAAGCTTGTTGAAAGACTACATTTAGTAAATAATTATTTGCATAACCTATAGCTTTTAAAGTTGCATAAGCAATAAATTGAGTAGCAATGTTGCTGTAAAGTATTTGATACACAATCACTACACCAACAACAGAAGCCATTGTCAGCATTAGGTTAAGGATAAATCCAATTGGTGTTCTGACAGCCCAATATTGTTTTTCAAAATCGATAAAACCTTGGTATGTAAAAACTTGGACATCATTAGGTAAACTTGCCTGCAAATCTTTTTGAACCTTGTTTGGATCTACACCAGGTTTCAAGGTAATCACACCCACATCAATCATTTCTGCCGGACGGCTATTGGGATTTATCCTCATAAAAGTTGAATCACTGACAATTAAATTGCCATCCACGCCAAAGGAAGGCCCCAAGCTGAATAATCCCCCAACTCTTACCCTATAACCAATTAGTGAATTAAAGGGAAATATTTCAATTGTTTGTTCAGTATTACCACTATCATATTGTTCAGCAATTGGCCCAAATTCTGAACGGGAATCTCTGTCAAAAAGCATGACATCTGGAATCTTGAGCTTATCTAAATTCTCCTCAACTTCAGGAATATTTAGAATAGATCTACCTGGGTCAAATCCAATAACATAGATTGAGTATTTCTCTCCAGTTACGGGATTTTTTAGTTTTGCAAATTGCAAATACATGGGGCTAACTGACTCTACGCCCTCAAACCCAAGGGCTTGGTATAAACGAGTCCGAGAAAAGCTTTGATTTGAAGTCAAAGATTTATATTGAGAACTGATTAAAAATAAATCTCCTCGTAGACTCTGATGCACTGCGGTAGCGCTAGAATAAAGTGCGTCTTGAAAGCCTAACTGAATAAACATCAGCAGCACAATAAAAGCAATCCCCGCTACAGCTACCAGAAAACGAACTTTTTGCTGGGCTAGTTGTAGCCATGCCAAAGGAATCTTAAAATTCATGGATTCAGTTATCGGTTGTCAGTAGTCAGTTGTTAGTTATTAATTGTTAGTTCTCAATGGTCAGTTGTTATACCAATTCGTAATTAAGAAAGCCAGATTCAATCTGTGTTTCCTGGTGAAGAATTGGTATTAGTTACTTGTGACCAATGACTAATAGCTATATGTGAATAGCGACGTCAACCTGTAAGTTGGTTAACCGAGCCACCCTTGCACTATCTGCGGGTTTATCGATGGATATTTTCACTTGGATAATTTTGCGGTCTGTGTCTGAGCCTGGATTGATGCTGAAGATGCTTTGTTTGTCAACTTGCCAACCAATCTCACTGACAGTTCCCTGCAATTTTCCAGAAAATGCGGGGCTGGTAATGGTAACTTTTTGTCCTAAGCGGACTTTTTCAATGTCGGTTTGGTAGACTTCTGCAACTACAAACATTTGAGATATTTTACCTATCTCAGCAAACCCAGAAGTGGAGATGACTTCTCCAGTTTTGGCGTGAATTTTTAAAATTGTGCCATTGATGGGAGATTTAATGTAAGTTAAATCCTGGTCTGCTTTTGCTTGTTTGACAGCAGTTGTAGCACTTTTGACTTCGGTTTGTGCTAACTCAACATCTACACCACGCACTTCACTGATACTATTGAGTCGAGATTTTGCTTCTTGAAGCTGTTGTTGCAATGTATCTTGAGTACGCTTAAGGGTGGCTTGAGCCTCTGTTAGCTGCTGTTGTGTAGTTTTGAGTTGTAAAGCTTTGCTATCTCCTACAGAAGCTGCGATCGCACCTTGTTTGTATAATTGCTGATAGCGATCGTTCTCGGTTTGAGCATTCTCTACCTGAGCCTGGAGGCGAGCAATTGTTGCTTGTTGCGCTGCAACGTCTCCTTTTAATTGTGACTGTAAACGAGCGATCGCCGCTTTTTGAGCATCGATGTCTCCGGTTTTCGCTCCAGATCTGACCTGGGCTAGTTGGGCTTTAGCAACTTGCAGTTTGTCTAAAGACTGTTGCAGAGCTGCTGTGGCGCGATTATAGTCTTCCAGGTAAGCCAATATTTGTCCTACCTGTACCTTATCGCCTTCCTTCACCAACAGTTTTTCGACTCGCACACCATTAATTGAATTGGGCGCAGACAAATAAGTAATTTCACCTTCAGGCTGAAGACGTCCCAAAGCGGTTACAGCAACTTTGGCGGGAGCAACTTTTGGGGTACTTGCTGGGCGAGTCTGAGTATTAGGGCGAAACAATGTTGATAAAGCGTAAAAAGATGCTAGCCCAGTAGCTAAAGCAACAGAAGCTGCCAAAATTATTTGCCACCGATGTATCGGTTTTTTGAATAGTTGGCTTTCCTTATTTACTGCCATATTTTCATTCCAATTGTGCTATGCCAAGGGTTAGCCTAATGGCTATATCAGTTGATTACAGTAGACTTATCTGAAATGTTTTTACGTACACAAATAGATAAGTCTAATTAGTTGTATGTGAATTCTTTTACGCCTTTTTAGCTGCTACAGATTATTAGTACCAGTACAGCAAAAATAAAGATACAATTCTGACTACGAGAAAAGCTTATATAACAAGCTTTTTTAATTTTGAATTTTGTTTAGCGACTAAATTCATATTAGCGCTACTTTTAAGTATTTTCAGTTTATCCTCTACACACACGGACTCAAGTAACTTAAAAATCTGGTAGCGCTAGCAATATAATGACATCCAAGAATAACAAAGCGCTGATAATAATGACAGAATAAACTAAGATAAACTTTCGTTCAAGTATGGCAAAAAACTTTTAATTTGTCAACTGATTTTCGCTGCATACGTTTTCCTTAAATATCCATAATATCTTTGATAAAATGCTGAGGAAATTGTAAATATGGATTGAGTAGATTTCCTCATATAATTTCTAAATATTATGGGTAATCAACCGACTTTAGCTATTATCAACGGATTGTGATTAGCTCAGTTGTGTACCATAAGACATTCTCATTAAATTAGGTGTTAGGGATTGGGGATTGGGGGCTGGGGACTGGGGACTGGGGACTGGGGACTGGGGACTGGGGACTGGGGATTGGGGACTGGGGACTGGGGACTGGGGACTGGGGACTGGGGACTGGGGACTGGGGGGCAAGGGGAAGGAACTATGAATAACTTTTGCTCCTTCCCGATGCCCAATGCCCCATGCCCCATGCCCCATGCCCCATGCCCCATGCCCCATGCCCCATGCCCCATAACCTAGAAATTAGGTGTATCTTAATGCTATTGTTGGTGTTTTAACTGACTGCACTAAAGAACAGTAGTTATGCCTATTGTGCCCATAGACCACATTCTTATTGGTCGCAACCGCCGTCCGGTAAAGGGTGAGAAAGTTGATGAGTTAAAGGAATCAATTAAGGCTAATGGTCTATTGAACCCGATTACAGTTGACCAAAAGCTGAATTTGATTGCGGGGCTACATCGTCTCACAGCTTGTAAGCTGTTGGGGTTAGTGGCAATTGAGTGCAATATTGTTAACTACCAAGATACTGACCAAGCTCGTTTAGCAGAGATTGACGAGAATTTAATCCGCAATGAACTAGAGCCTCTAGAGCGCTCAGAACTGTGGTTAGAGCGAGATCAAATTCTCGAACGCATGGGGCTGAGGGCGAAAGTCGGGGATAACCAACATACCCACAAAGGTGGTGAAATGATTTCACCACCTCCCAAAAGAACTGTAGAGTTAGCAAGAGAAGCGGGATATTCCGAGCGTACCTTTCAGCACGGTAAGCAGATTGCTAAAAGTATTCACCCAGATGTCAAAAAAATTATTAAGGGTACAGCGATCGCCGACAGTCCGACGGCATTACTAAAGGTAGCAAGGGCTGGTAGTCAAGAACGTGCCTTAGCAGAAGAAGCACAAAAGGCTTGGAAATTAGCTCAGGGACAAGGCGATCAAGAAGAAGCTGAACGCCAAGCTAAAATTGTGGCTGAGGCGAGGGCTAGGCAAAAAGAATTACAAATGCTGGCGCACAAAAGTGCTTTAGCTGAAAAGGAAACTAAGTTACTGCTTAAAAAAGCCCAGCGTCAGTCTGAGGAAGTAATAGAGAAACAAGCGATCGCCAAAGTTGGTCAGGAATGGATGCTGGAAAGACATCTAGTGTATTGTGGTGATACGGCACAGCAAGAATTCATGAATTTGCTACCTTCAGATGCAGCTTTGGCGATCGCTACTCTTTCATCTACTTGGAATCATAATTATTTAGTTTCTGAGGCTAGGGTTGTAGCTGTGCTGCGATCGGAAGGGCATATTTACGAATTCTACAGGCATAATCAGATGCCCTTTCAATACGAATTAGTGCTAGGCAACATCTATGTAGGAATTTTTTCTCAGCAATTCCTATCCAAGCCACAGACACCAATTAATGTTGAAGGAGTAGAGGGCATCGTCAACTACTTGATTAATTTGTATACCAGTCAAAACAATTTTGTGATTGCGCCGTTTATGGGACATGGTGAGGTTCTTATTGCTTGCGAAAGAATGGGGCGGATCTGTTTTGCTGGTGACGAGAATCCAGAATTAATCAGCCGTGGGATTCTGCGATGGGAGAAGTGGACGGGAAAGCGATGTCAGAAAATGGGGTAATCAAGGACGCGGTGAGACTGTTGGCGAATAAGAGAGGGGTATTACCCATCAGCACAATTTATCTTCAATTTCTTTAATAATACCAATTTGAAAAAAGAATGCGACAGATAGTAGGGGCATGGCACTGCCGTGCCCTCTAGAATATTATTGATGTGTCGCAAACATTATTTGATTGGTATAAGAGTGCGTTTCAACGCACTTTAGCTATTAGCCCGCAATTTATTGCAGGGCGGGAAAGCAACGCAAAACCAAGGTTTTAGGGATGGGTGGTTTAACCCATCATTACTTAACCAACAATCTCATTCTATTCGCTAAAATTCCCGATTTTACTATTATTATTTGATGTTTGTTGTGCAACATTTTTCAAGCGGCTCGACCTCATTTTGCGGACGCGATCGCTATCTCGAACACCACCTGCTGTTTCATATTGAGGGCTATCTGTGCCGTACTTAATAGCAATTAGCATTAGCATCTTTTGAGAAAATTTAGTCAAATTTTTCTCCATCTCTTCAACTTCAGTTAAAGAAGAATCAGCTAAAGACAGAGCGTTATTGTGAACCTCAAGTTTAGTACGTAACTGTTCCATTGACTCCAGCAGTTTCTCCAGACTATAATCATCATCCAGTTTCAGAGTTGGATCGACCAATTTCATCCCGGCTGCTCTTGACTCAACTTTTTCTAAAACGTTGGATTTACGTTTTTTGCGACTCATAAACTTGCCCTTTAAAAATAGTTCTAAACATAGCTTGCCTTAATTAAATCGAAATCTGGTTCAGCATAAATAGCAATTTTTGAACGTACAATTTTCAGCTAATATCAGTAATATTTCGGTATCTAATACCAATTCAAATAATGTTTGCGACACATCAATATATTCTAGAGGGCATGGCATTGCCCACCTGTGTCAACATTGCAAGGCTTACCTACCCACCTTGGAATGAATTCCAAGGCTAATAGGCAAAGTTTACTAAAGTAAACTGGGGATAAGTGATAATTTTTAGTTAGCTTTAGCTTACTTTTGCTATTAGGCTCCGAATTCATTCGGAGGCGGGCTATGAGTTTCGCGTTTAGGAAACTTAGGAAAGCCGCTACTGAGTTGAGAATAGCCACTATTGAGTTGAGGATAGCCGCTATTGAGTTAAGGAAAGCCACTATTGAGTTGAGGATAGCCGCTATTGAGTTAAGGAAAGCCACTATTGAGTTGAGAATAGCCGCTACTGACTTGAGAATAGCCACTACTGAGTTGAGAATAGCCACTATTGACTTAACGATAGTGGCTTCTGTTGTTGGCGAGTTTGCGATCGCAGTTTCTGGTTCAACACATCTAATGTACTATTCACCAACAAGTCTAAGTGCTGATTCCAAAACTTGCGTACTGACTCTAAAACCAACCTGAATCAGTTGTTCAAAAATCGGTCTAGCGGCTTCTACCTTACCTTCCTGTTTTGCAAGAAGAATAACACCTAGAGTTCCCCGTACAGGAATTCCTAAAGCAAGTGCTGCGGTTTTGGCGGCGCGATCATCTAAAATTGCTTCATAGCCAGGATTTATATATATATAGGTGAGAACGTGACTCTCTCCTAAACCAAGACCCCATGCAGCAATCACTGGATCAACTTGTTCCACATCTCGAATATAGTTAGTTCCTTCATTTAGAATCCAGAGTTTTGCAGGGTCATTATCTGGTGCAATGCAGATCTCTCGGACAACACCGCTAGGAATGACAACCTCACTACAGAGTTCAAAGAGCAAATGAACCTGATTAACCTTAGTTAGTACAATCAATGGCGAGGCATTCACAACCCATTGTCTAGTCACGCGCTAACTCCTCGGCTAATTCTTCGGGAGTGACTTGAAAAGGTGAAACATTATAGCGATGGAGTGCTTCTAACAATTGCTGACGGCTAACTCCAGCAATTTCAGCAGCCTTGGATTGGGAAACCATACCAACTTCATACCATTTGACAGCAGCCGCTAAACGCATCTCTTGAACAAACGTTTCTGGGTTACTGCGGAGTGCTGAAAAAACATCATTTGGAAGTTCGATGTTAATTTGTATGGTCATAATAGTTAAATTGGCAGCTTGTTTTGAGGCTCAGGGTAACATTTCTTTGACTCTATACACAATGTTTAATGGTAGTGTTAAAACTCTATGTATGTTGTGATATTGGTAACTAAAGCTCATTTGGCGATCGCTTGAACTCACGCCATAGTTTGCCATACATAATTAAGCCTAACGCACTGCATAATAGATTAAAAATCAAGTTAGTTAAAATATGCTCAAAGGAAACGCGATCGCCTAGCATTTTTACGGAATTTAGGCTAAAAAGTTTGTATTATCTCAAATAAGCTTCCACGCCCACACCCCAAACAGCCGACTATGGAATTAAATCTCCGCTTCCCAGAGAATCATCAAGTCATTGTAACATTTGATGGGCAAGACACTGATAGGCTGGATTTTGCCTCACCGTTGAGTGCAGCAGACAGAGAAGAGATTCGCTGGTACTTAGAAACTTATGCGGCACATTACACCACGGATGTAGATGATACACGGGCAGAAGGGATAGCAAAAAAATTCCGGCAATGGGGCGAAGATTTATTTAATGCGGTTTTTCAACATCGGGCTGCTCAACGGCTGTTTAATGATTTTCAAGAGCAAAATCAACCAGGACGCTTATTAACAATCAGCGCTAGTCATCCAGCAATTTTATCGCTGCCTTGGGAATTGTTACGCGACCCAGAAGGTACTTATTTGTTTCACGAAAATCCCCGCATTTCTATTCGTCGTCGTTTGGCTGGTGCAGGGGGTGGACGCAGACCTTTTAAAGTGCAAGTCAAAGACCGATTGCGGTTATTGTTTGTCGTTAGCCGTCCCAGTGATGCGGGATTTATTGACCCCCGTGGTGAAGCAATGGCAGTATTGAATGCCATTCAACAAGAAGCAGCCGGAAGGGTTGAGGTAGAATTTTTGCGTCCAGCCACCTTGGATAATTTAGTAGCGCGGCTAGAAGACTCGCGCAAACCCCCTGTTGATATTGTGCATTTTGACGGTCATGGGGTATTTGATTTAGATGGGCGTTTCCAAGAACAGGCTAAACATAGCGACCCGGTGGGACTAACTAAAGGCGGGAATGAGAACGGCAGCAATATAGGTTATTTGTTATTTGAAGATAAAGAAGGGAAAAAAGCCCTGATTACTGCCGAAACCTTGGGTGATATGCTGAATCGGCAAAAAGTGGGGTTAATTGTTTTGTCTGCCTGTCAGTCGGCGGCGATGGGTGGGGAAGATGGAGAGGATGCAATGGGTAGTGTAGCCGCTAGGTTAACCCATGCAGGTATTCCCACAGTCTTGGCAATGACTTATTCGGTATTAGTGACAACTGCCCATCAACTGTTTGCCAAGTTTTATCAGGGTTTAGTGTCTGGTGCAGGTATGGGTGAAGCATTAGATAATGCGCGGCGAGACTTGTATCTCAACCAACAACGGGGAGAACGGCAACGGGGTGAGCAACGAGTACAGTTAAAATTGCAAGATTGGTTTTTACCTGCCTTGTATCAAGCGGCTGGTGATACCCCATTATTGCAGCAAAACTTGAACAACCAAGAAAGCGGCGAGTCACCAAAATGGGGAAACTTGCCGGATTTACAAGAAGTTGGATTCTTCGGTCGTAGCCGGGAATTATGGCAGATAGAAAGATTGTTTGTGCAGGGAACGCGCCGCCTCACAGTATCGGGTTTTGGTGGACAGGGAAAAACCTATCTTGTCCAGGAAGCAGGACGCTGGTTACACCGCACCGGGATGTTTGAGAAAGTTTGTTTTGTTAATTATGCTGCCTTTGGTGGTGTGGATGCTGTAGGCTTTGCAGTTAGCACCCTGGCGACAGTGTTAGACGAGAGTTTAATTGATGGGGCGGCGGCAACTCAGGCGTTGCGTAACCAAGCCACATTACTGATTTTAGATAACTTAGAAACCTTGGCAGCAGAAACTCTACGAGAACTGTTAACCGTGGCAAAACAGTGGTCTGAGGTTGGGGAATGTCGGGTATTACTCACCACTCGCACACCAGATTTTCACCATCCCGATTATCCCATACAAGGCAGTCGCAAACATATCTCCTTACCTTTGCGAGGTTTGGGACAAGAAGATGCCCTAGCGTATTTCCAGAGTTTGATTAAACTGACGCTAGCACCCAAATTTGACCCACCTAAACGCGAAGTGTTGTTGGAATTATTTAAACTGGTGGATTTTCATCCCCTCTCCATTGGTTTATTGGCGAAACAGTTGGAAAGTCGCCGTCCAGCAGAGTTGGGGAAACGCTTAGAAACCTTGATTGCCCAAACACCAGATAATCCCCTATTGGCATCGTTGAATTTATCTTTAGAACGGTTGGATGCTGAAGCAATGAAGTTGTTGCCTCGTTTAGGCGTGTTTCAGGGCGGGGCGTTAGAACTTTACTTGCTGAAAATTACAGAAATTTCTGAGTCACAGTGGCAAACTTTGCGCCCAGCATTAGAAGCCACTGGGTTAATTCAAGTTGATGAGCCTTTTCTCAAATTTCACCCCACCTTAGCCCCTGCCTTGTGGCCGCGCTTATCCCCAGAAGCACAGACACAACTGCTTGCCCGTTATCAACAGTGGTATTATCAAGTTTCTGGCTATTTGTACGTTGAAGATACAAAAAATCCTCATTTTGCCCGTGCCATTGCCGAAAGGGAATTACCGAATTTACTTTATGCAGTTCACGGCGCGTTGGATGCAGGTGCAGAATGGGCAGTAGAATTTGTTAACCATGTAAACAAATTTCTTGGCTACTTTGGACTTAACCGCGATCGTACTAGACTAAATCAACGGATTGCTCAGTTAACTGGAGAAGTCGGTTTTGATACATGGTTTCTCAGCCGTAGTAGTTCAGGCGAGCAATTATTCAATGATGGTCGCTATCAACAAGCAGCGCAGGTGTTTAGTGAGATACTGGCAGAGTTGGGTGAGCAACCAAGTTATAACCTTTGTGTTACTTTGGGTTTGCTGGGGCGCTGCTTGAGGTTGCAAAGACAAACAGCACAAGCCGCAGAACTCTATCGCCAGGGGTTGGCAGTGGCGCAGCAGTTGGAACAGTCTGATGATGTCAAGAACCTGATGGCAGCGTTGCAGACTGAATTGGCAAATGCGCTGAAAGATATGGGAAATTATGGTGAGGCACGCATTGCTTATGAAGCAGGATTAGCTATTTACAAAGAGCTTGGAAACCTTCGTGGAGCTGCGGTATCAAATTTTCAACTTGGCACTCTAGCTATGCTGCAAGGCAACCCTTCAAAAACAGAACAGCGTTTCCTTGAAGCACTGACTACTTACCAGCAACTCAACGAACCAGCATCAGAAGCCAGGGCTTGGCATCACCTGGGTAGGGTGTACGAAGAAGGCAAGCTGTGGGACGCTGCGGAAGATGCCTACCGAAAATCAGCACAAATTCAAGAATCTCTAGGAAATCTGGCAGATGCAGCAGGAACTTGGCAACAATTAGGCTACCTCAATCTACTTGCTGGCAAACTGATAGAGGCAGAGGCTTGGGCTCGTAAAGCTTTAGAACAATATCAACAATTAAAAAATCAAGCAAGTGCATCTCGGACATTAAGTAACCTTGCTGTCATACTACAAAATCAACCCCACCGCCTCAGCGAAGCCCGACAATTGGCAGAAGAAGCATTAGCCATCCACAGAACCTTAGACCCAGCTGCGGCTGAGATTTGGACAACCTATGACCTCTTGGCAGCTATTGCCTACAAGCAGGGCGACACCACCCCAGCTCAAGAATATCGTCGCCAAGCAAGGCAAGCAAAAGCGGCGTTCGCGGGGACACAGTATGAGTTGCGGCAACATGGGCAGTTTATTACACTGGTGGTAGCTGCTGTGGATAATGCAGAAGTGAGGGAACAGCTAGAAGCTGTGATGGAGAATGCCGCAGAAGGTAGGCAAAATCTCGTTGCTGCCATCCGTCGCATCTTAGCAGGCGAGCGAGATGAGAATATACTGTGCGAGCCGTTAGATTGGCAAGATTCTATGATTATCTCCGCTATCCTGCGGGGTATTGCTGACCCTCAATCCCTTGAAGCGTTATTGGCAGAGTGATAATAATTCGTAATTCGTAATTCGTAATTCGTAATTTGCAGTAAATGTAGGGGAGCCAGTTGCGTGGGCGGGTTTCCCGACTTGAGCAAACTGGCGTTGTGTTGTCGCGCAGCGCAACGCACCGTCAAGATCCCCCCGCCTGCGGCGACCCCCTTAAAAAGGGGGTATAAGAAAATATAAGCCCCCCTTTTTAAGGGGGGTTGGGGGGATCTCAACCGAACCGTATTGGCAACGCGCTGGCTCGACTTTTCGCTGCGCCTTTGCGTGATGCAAAATTCATTTATTCTCCACTTCCGAAGAATAATCTTCACAAAAAGCTTTCAATCCAATGTGAATAATAATCACCGTGATTGCAACAACTAAAGGAGATAACACATCTCCCGAAAAACCCATTGTTACCAACACTGCACCCAAGCGTTCCACAGCATCCTTATTATCCAAATCACCCCATTTCTGCCACTGCTTATTCAGCATTCCCCCTTCTTGGCATAAATCACTTTTAGCAGCTCGTCCAAATTTCTGCAAAAAACTCTGAGAATTTTCTTGTGTAAGATTTGTAATTGCTGCGGTTTGTTTTACCAGCATCTTTTCATCTGATATTTTATCCTCTCCTTGTTTTTGCTCTGAATCTGGGGCATAGCGCAGTTCTGTTAACTGGCGGTCAATTTCGGCAGAGAGGGCAGTAATTTCTTCGGGGGTAAAGATGCTGTTCATTACTGATTTTCAAGAGAATTCTGTTAAGAATAATCATAGAGTAGTATATGCCATGCACGGCAAAACTGCTGTAGTTGGCGACACATCAATATATTCTAGAGGGCAAGGCATTGCCTTGCCCCTACCATCTGTCGCATTCTTTTTCAAATTGGTATTAGCCCCAGGCTTACAGCCTGTAGGTGGTCTTTTAGAGGTTGTTTGAAAAGTGGTTTGCTGTGATTTTAGGTACTTGCTGATCCCCCCTAGCCCCCCTTTTTAAGGGGGGAACTGGAATCAAAGTCCCCCTTAAAAAGGGGGATTTAGGGGGATCTATAATTTTTTGCTACGCACAAGAGGACTTTTAAAACATCCTCTTAGGTAAACGAGAGAATGTTTGGAATAAAATTGCTGTTTATAATGCACTTTTAGCAAAATTAAGCTTTGCTTTATAAAGCACTTATTTATTTCTTATGTTGAATTATCTTGAAAAAACACTAAAAAAATTTGGGGTTTTATGATGTTATGCTGAAAAAAATACGGTTACTACTTCATGCAATCTTTGTACTAATCACAACGTAATCTATTTGGCTTATTCATTACGGTTATTATTGGAATTATTATTTAATCCGATATCTAGCTCATAAGCAAGCAAATATAAGGTTGCTAATCATGGTGAAAAAAGATACTGATGCTTTCAGCTTAATTAAATCTTTTTGTCAGCAACACTCAATTTTCTTTCTTAAATAACTTGAAATAAACAATTCAATTTATTTAAATTGTGCTAGTCTTTGTATTAATTCAAGTGTTTCAAAGCGGCAGGTAATTTAGTTGATTTCTGGATAGTAGAAAAGAAAAAACTAAACCAAGCCGCTTTGTCATCACCTTATAACTGCTCAATTATTGTTCAAATAAATGCATAAATTCGGACTAAAGGTGATGTTTTTTCTGTAACGAAATTGTCAACTTTTATCGGGCAAATTGCATAAAATATATTATCCTGGACGCTGAAACTGGCTATGACATTTATCAAGATACAGAACGTTGTCATTAACACCAGCTACGTTGCTGCAATAAAGCTAGATAATCAAACGAGTTTGGGAGAAAAAAGCGTTTCTGTCTTAATAGCTACCCCTAAGTTTCCATTGCTCCAGTGGGATACAGTTGCTCAAAATCTCTATCACTACGAATGGATTGAATTTACAGGTCAAGCAGCTAACGCACTTCAAGACTATTTTACCAGTTTTAATAACGTCATTGACTTACTACCACAATATCAAGAGTCAAGCGTTGTCTAGTCTTTTTACACATTCACTAATCGCTATGTTCCAAAATAGCCTGAACACGCCAAAAGTGTTAATTAATCGAGGCTTAATCAGGGCAATATGTGTTGTGTGGTGTTAATTCCAAAAAAGTATTTAGCCTGTGGCACACTGCGCGATGGTGCGGAGCGATTGCGCGGAGCGCACTGCCGAAGGCAATCGCAGATAGGATAGCTAGCTGCTGATAAGAAGAGAGAACTTCTCATTGTTGGTAGGCAACAGAAATTACTGTAGCTTCGCAATTTACAGTCCCCCAGATTAGTCTATGTCCTATGTCTGCTTATTCCATTGATACTGCCTTGGCGGAGTTGGAAGCTCAAATCAACAGTTGTGAAAAGACTTTGATTCGGTTTATAGAGGAGAAAAAAGTGAAATCAGAAAAACCAATGTCCATTAACAAGATTAACAGACAATTACAACAAAATCCTATAGCCATTGTTGGTATGGCGTCTCTATTTCCCAAGGCCAGAAATTTACGGGAATATTGGCGCAATATTGTTAACAAAATTGACTGTATTACCGATGTTCCTGATACACATTGGAGCGTGAAAGATTACTACGATCCAAACCCCAGAACACCGGAAGATAAAACCTACTGTAAACGAGGTGGGTTTATTCCTGAAGTTGATTTTAACCCAATGGAATTCGGCATCCCACCGAGCATTTTGGAAGTCACAGATGTATCGCAACTATTAAGTTTAGTAGTTGCGAAAGAAGCAATGGAAGATGCTGGCTATGGTGAAAATCGTGAGTTTAGCCGCGAGACTGTTGGGGTAATTTTAGGCGTGGCGATGGCCAAGCAGCTAGGAATGCCACTTTCAGCACGGTTGGAGTATCCGATTTGGGAAAAAGCGCTCAAAAGCAGCGGTTTATCTGATGAAGATACCGCAAAAATTGTTGAAAAAATCAAAAGCGCTTATGTCAAGTGGGACGAGAACGCGTTCCCTGGAATGTTAGCCAACGTCGTTGCAGGTAGAATTGCCAACCGCCTGAATTTTGGCGGGATGAACTGTGTAGTTGATGCTGCTTGTGCTAGTTCCTTCGGCGCTTTAAAAATGGCGATTAGCGAACTAGTCGAGTATCGCAGCGACATGATGCTAACAGGTGGCGTTGACACCGACAACACCATCATGGCTTACATCTCCTTCAGCAAAACCCCGGCTGTTTCGCCTAGCGAGAATGTCAGACCTTTTGATGCTAAATCGGATGGGATGATGCTAGGTGAAGGTATCGGCATGATTGTTCTGAAGCGTTTGGAAGATGCGGAACGCGACAACGATAAAATTTATGCAGTAATCAAAGGCATTGGTACTTCTAGCGATGGACGCTACAAGAGCATTTATGCTCCCCGCAAAGAAGGTCAAGTAAAAGCCTTAGAACGTGCTTATGAAGATGCAGGCTTTTCTCCCGCTACTGTGGGTTTGATGGAAGCGCACGGCACAGGCACAATGGCTGGCGACCCCACAGAATTCGGCTCTTTAAGAGATTTCTTTGGTGAACATGACTCTAAAAGGCAGCACATCGCTCTTGGCAGTGTGAAATCGCAAATTGGACATACTAAAGCAGCTGCGGGTGCAGCAAGCTTAATTAAAACTGCTTTGGCATTACATCACAAGATATTGCCACCGACGATTAACATTACCGAGCCAAACCCCAAACTCAACATTAAAAATTCCTCATTCTATTTAAATACAGAAACTAGACCTTGGATTCGGGCAGAAGGTGAAGCCCCAAGACGCGCGGGTGTAAGTTCCTTTGGCTTTGGCGGTACAAATTATCACGTCGTCTTAGAAGAATATGGAGACGAACAAAACCGCCCCTACCGCTTACACAATGCACCTGCGGAAATTCTGCTATTTGCTGGTACTTCTGTCCAACTTGTAACCAAGTGTGAAGAAACTTTGGGTAAGTTGCAGTCAAATGATGGCGAAAGACATTATGCAGAATTAGTTCAAGAGTGTACATCTCAAGAAATTCCCCAAGCTGCGGCGAGAGTTGGGTTTGTCGCCGAGAATCTGCAAGAAGCTTGCAAGTTACTGCAAATTAGTCTTGACTGGCTAAAACACAAAGGTTCAGCAATCTCTTGGGAGCATCCCCAAGGAATTTACTTCCGTTCCGCTGGGATGAATTTGGGCGGTAAAGTCGTATCGCTGTTTTCTGGGCAAGGTTCTCAATATTTAGAGATGGGGCGGGAAGTGGTGATGAACTTCCCCGAAATGCGCCGTCTTTACGGGCAAATGGATAGTTTGTTACTCAAAGATAATTTGCGGCCGTTGTCGGAGATCGTGTTTCCTGCTCCAACGTTTGAAGAAGCAGAGAAAAATGCCCAAGTCGCCGCTTTACAACGGACAGAATATGCTCAACCCGCGATCGGGGTGTTGAGTGCTGGGTTGTATTCCATTATGCAACAAGCTGGCTTCAAGTCAGATTTTGTGGCTGGACACAGCTTTGGGGAACTGACAGCTTTGTGGGCTGCGGGGGTTTTGAGCGAGCAAGATTACTTATTCTTGGTGAAAGCTAGGGGTCAAGCAATGGCGGCTCCCGAAGACCCGGATCATGATGCGGGAAGTATGCTAGCCGTCAAAGAAGAAATTGGCAAAGTAGAAGCGGTTGTGAGACATTTTCCCCAAGTAGCGATCGCTAATATTAATTCTCCGACACAAGTTGTATTAGCCGGGCCTACCGCCGAAATCGCCAAAGTTCGGCAAGCATTGCAAGACAAAGGCTATGCGGCTGTTTTACTACCTGTATCCGCAGCTTTCCATACACCTTTGATTGCTTTTGCTCAAAAATCCTTTGCGATCGCTACTAAGACAGTTAGCTTCCAAGCTCCCCAAATCCCTGTTTTTAGCAACGTCACTGGCAAACAGTATCCCAAAGAAGCTCAATCGATTCAAAAAATCCTCGAAACTCACCTATCAAACTCGGTGCTGTTTAAGCAGGAGATTGAGAATATCTACGCAGTCGGCGGTTCTTGCTTTGTGGAATTTGGGCCTCGAAAGATTCTCACTAACTTAGTCAAAGATATCCTTGGCGATCGCCCTCATCTTACCGTATCTTTGAACCCCAGCACTCAAAAGAGTAGCGATCGCTCTCTACGAGAAGCGGCTGTACAGTTGCGCGTAGCTGGCTTGGCTTTGAAAAACCTCGACCCTTATCAACTACCACCTGCACTTCCCGCACTGGAAAATGAGAAGAAGAAGGCATTAAATGTGCGTTTAAACGGCATTAACTATGTGTCGGAAAAAACCAAAAACGCCTTTGCACAAGCTTTGCAGAACGGACATCAAGTAAAACTACCTGCTGCGCCATCCCCAGAGCCAGCTTTAACAAACCACGTCACCCCTGAGTTCTCTGCAAATACAGCTTCTCCAGTTCCCACACCAGAAGCAATCCAGGGTAATGGACATAAAAAAGCATCCCCTGTTACCAGCAATCTCATTATTGAACCAAAGCCTCAGATGAATCCTGTGACCCTTTTAGATCAACCAGCCCAGGAATCTAAGATGCAAACACCACCAGAAAAACCTCTAAATCATCAACGAGTTCTAGAGAGTTTAGAATACCTCCTGGCACAGTTTCAGAACAATCAAAGCGAAAATTTACAAGTACACGAACAATATCTTAATCATCAGATGGAATACGCCAAAACGTTTTTCCAATTGATGCAGCAGCAAAATTCCTTGCTAGCTGAAGCTAAATCTTCTGCGGAAACTACCAAGCTCAAGCAAGTTGTCATGGAAAGCTTAGAGCGCAGCATGATGCAGTTTCATTCTCAACAAGGTGAAACACTACGCATTCATGAGCAGTATCTGCAAGAGCAAGTAGAATATACCAAAAACTTTTTCCAACTTATTCAGCAAGAGTATTCGCAGATAGTTTCTGGTGAGGAAGTTACTCAACCAGTGCTGTCAGCCCAAATTGTTACCGATGCACCTGTACCTCCTACTGCCAAAATTGTAGCAAGTCAGCCTGTATCTCTAATTGAGCCTGTCGCTCAAAATGGTTCAGCTACAACTTCCAAGCCTGTAGTTGAGATTCCTGTAGCGCCCACGCCCAAGGCTGTAGAAATTCCACCTCAACCTGTAGTTGAGATTCCTGTAGCGCCCACGCCCAAAGCTGTAGAAATTCAGCCCCAGCCTGTAGTTGAGATTCCTGAGCTTCCTGTTCAGCCTGAGCCTGTAGCTGAAATTATCTCATTCAACCCAGAACCTGCACCTGTATCTAGCACCGTCGATTTAGCTGAATTGGGTAACAACCTGTTAGCCATCACTAGTGAAAAAACAGGCTACCCCATTGAAATGTTAGAGATGGACATGGATATGGAGGCAGACTTAGGAATTGACTCCATCAAACGGGTAGAAATCTTGGGTGGACTACAAGAATTATACCCCGACTTACCCAAGCCAAATTTAGAAGAATTGGCAGAAAAACGTACCATTGGCCAAGTCGTCGAGTATCTGCAATCTCACACTGCTAGAAGTGTCTCAGTAGAGATAGCGATTCAAGAAGTACAGCAAGTTGCGGAAATTCCCCAAGTAGTCATTCCAGTAGAGACTGTAGTTACTCCTCCTGAGCCAGTAGTTAGTTTTGAATCAACCCCAGCCAGCGACACTATCTTATTCAACCCCGAAACTGAAACAACAACTACCAGCGATTACGCAGATTTAGGTCAAACTCTACTCACCATTACCAGTGAAAAAACAGGTTACCCAGTAGAGATGCTGGAAATGGATATGGACATGGAGGCAGATTTAGGGATTGACTCCATTAAACGAGTAGAAATCTTGGGCGCAATGCAGGAGATGTACCCCGATTTACCTAAGCCTAATATCGAAGAACTGGGAGACTTACGCACCATCGGTCAAATAGTTGATTATCTCCAGAAGCTGGCTGGAGGTGAAAAAAAAAAGTATCAGCTTGAGTTTGACGATGAGCCAATTATAAATGTAGACCACAACGTCCAACGGCTTCCCGCTAAACTCAAATTCCTGCCAACACCAGATTATCTAGATTTCAGTTTACCAGAGGGACACATTGGTTTAGTCACCGATGATGGTTCCCTCACCACCTCGGTGGTAGTGCAATCTCTAATCGAGAAAGGTTGGAAAATCGTAGTATTAAGTTTCCCCCAATCGATTGTTCCTCAACAAGCACTCTTACCCCCAGGCGTGACGAGGATAACCCTAGCAGATTTGAGTGAACAGCTACTGCAAGATAAATTATCTGCGTTCTCCGCAGGGGTTGCCGAAGGCATCGCCACTAACTTCGGCAACATTGGGGCTTTCATTCATCTTCACCCTGTATTTCCGGTAAGTCGCACAAAGACAATTTCCTATCTAGAACAAGAAAAAGCGATCGTCAAACACGTCTTCTTAATGGCCAAACACCTAAAAAAACCCCTCAATGATGCGGCGCGTTACGGACGCAGTTGTTTTGTAACTGTAGCTCGTTTAGATGGAGCCTTCGGGTTTGAGCATAACGTCAACTTTGGAGTCATCGGTGCTGGTTTAGCTGGCTTAACCAAAACAATGAGATGGGAATGGCCCAAAGTATATTCGAGAGCGATCGACCTTAGCCCCAGTCTAGATGCTCAACAATCAGCACAACACATCATTGCTGAATTGCACGACTCCAATCTCTATATAAGTGAAGTTGCTTACGGCGCTCAAGGGCGAGTTACCCTCACTAGTTCATCTGATAAGTAAAGAGGTGAGGGAGACAACGAGTAACACCTCATCTCCCTCTCTTCAAAATTCTTCTTCCTTTGTGTACTTTGCGTCCTTTGCGGTTCGTTTAAAAATCTTTTTTTCTCACGCACAGACGCGAAGGCGCAGAGAAGAGGAGAGAAGAAAGCAATTATCCGCGTTCATCAGTCTTTAACAAAATATGACAACACAAACACCTATTCGTCCTTCATCAGTTTTTCTTGTTAGTGGTGGAGCTAAAGGTATAACTGCTGAATGCACGATTGAACTCGCCAAAAAACAACCTTGTAAATTTATTCTTCTTGGTCGTTCTGAACTATTAGAAAATGAGCCTGATTACGCTCAGAATTGTTTTGAAGAAGCTGCATTAAAAAAACGCATCATGGAAAATCTTCTTGCTCAAGGTGAGAAGCCTACACCCATGAGTGTGCAAAAGATATATAACAAGATTCACTCTAGCCGCGAAATTAAAAAAACTCTGGCAGAAATTCAACAAACAGGAGCTACGGCTGAATATCTGAGCGTTGATGTTACAGATACGCAAGCTTTAGAAGAGAAACTTACGGCTGCTGTTAACCGGATGGGGCCAATTACAGGCATCATACATGGTGCAGGTAATTTAGCTGATAAGTTAATTGAAAAGAAAACAGAACAGGATTTTGAAAAGGTTTACACTGCCAAAGTGCAAGGGTTAGAAAATCTTTTAGCTTGCGTTAAACCAGAACAACTTCAGCATTTAGTGTTGTTTTCTTCAGTAACAGGATTTTATGGCAATATTGGTCAATCTGATTATGCGATCGCCAACGAAATCCTCAACAAATCAGCCCACTTGATGAAACAGAACTATCCCAACTGTCACGTAGTGGCGATTAATTGGGGAGGCTGGGATAGTGGGATGGTAACGCCAGAACTCAAAAAAGCTTTTGCGGAACGGGGAATTGATATTATCCCTGTGGAAGTTGGCACAAAAATGTTAGTCAAAGAACTACATCCTAAGAATCATGCAACTACCCAAGTTGTCATTGGTAGCCCTTTAATTCCACCTCCTGCACCTTTAGATTCAGAACTGAAAACTTATCAAATTCGTCGCCGCATCACAGTAGCAGCCAATCCTTTTTTAATGGATCACGTGATTGCTGGTTATCCAGTAGTTCCAGCTACCTGTGCTATGTCATGGATGATTAATGGTTGTGAAGAAATTTATCCAGGTTATCGATATTTCAGTTGCAAAGATTTTAAAGTTCTCAAGGGAATTACCTTTAATGAATCTGTAGCCAGCGAGCATATTCTACAACTCAAAGAACTTGCTAAAACCGATGGGCAATTTATTGAATTTGAAACCAAGATTTTGAGTAAAACCCCCGAAGGTAAAACTCATTATCATTTTAGTTCTACCATCAAACTGGTGCGAGAATTACCTACTGCACCTATGTATGATGCCATGAACCTTACAGAGGATGGTATCATTACAGCTACTGGTAAAGATTTTTATCAAAACGGGCCATCTACATTATTTCATGGGCCATGTTTTCAGCAAATCCAAAGGGTTTTAAACATTAGTCAAGCAAAAATTACTACGGAATGCTTTTGGTCACAAATCACAGAGCAACAACAAGGGCAATTTCCTATACATTGGCACAATCCATACTCAACAGATTTGAGTACACAACCCTTATGGATTTGGTTAAACCATTTTCATCAAGAAGTTTGTTTACCTGGAATGTTGACTACATCTGAACAATACAGAGCAATACCAGTCAATGAAACTTTTTATGTTTCTTGTGACATTAAGGAGAAAAAAGCAACTGGTGTAACTGCTGATTTCATTCTCCACGATCGCCAAGGGCAATTATACTCACGTATCTTGGGTGCTAAAGCAGTTGTTGCACCAATGAGCTTACTACAACCTAAGTAATTAAGCTCATTGTATGAATAGCATTTCTGAATTGAATTAAATACAAACTAAGATGTATTATACTCAACTTAGAAATGCTATGCTTTAACATTTTTTTGTTTAGGTAACAGCGTAAAATTTTAATTGCGTCAAGTTCGGGGAATAGCGTAAATCCTGTTAAGTGTGGGGAAAGAATAAGTTTTTTAATATAGTAATCTTATTTGAGTTGTGAAATTTACTTTTTTAATCATTAAAAGCGTAGTAGCTTGCCGAAGGCATCATAACTTCGGTGCAGCGGATAATGCAGAGCCAAAAAATAAATAATTTCACAAATCAATGAAGATAACTATATACAATTCCCCTCTCGCCTAATACCCCAACGAGGATATAAGCAGTGGAAAAAATAGCCATTATCGGATTATCATGCCTCTTTCCTGATGCGAATAATCCCGAACAGTTTTGGCAGAATCTCACCGAGGAGAAAGATTCTACATCACCTGTTACTGCCGAAGATTTGGGAGTAGACCCCACAATATTTTACGAGCCAATTAAGGGTCAACCGGAAAAAATCTATTTTCTTCAAGGTGGATTCATCCGTAATTTTGAGTTTGATGCTAGCGAGTATAACCTAGAACCAGAATTTATTCAAAGTTTGGATAACAGCTTTAAGTGGTCACTTTATGCCGCTAAACAAGCTATTCAGCAAAGTGGTTATTGGGGAAATCAAAAAGTTCTTTCCAAATGTGGTGTAATTTTAGGGACTTTATCTTTACCCACCAAATTATCTAATCAATTGTTTGCACCAATTTATCAGCAAACTATTGAACCTGCGATCGCAGAACTTTTACAAGCTAAAAACTTCAAATTAGCTGCGTTACCAACGACAACCAAAGCCTCTCCTTATAATGCAATGATCACCGGCTTTCCAGCCGCGCTAGTCTCTCAAGCATTTTCTTTATCTAGTAATCATTTCACGATAGATGCAGCTTGTTCATCATCATTTTATGCGATAAAGCTGGCATCTCATTACTTGCGATCGCGCAAAGCTGATGTGATGTTAGCTGGTGCAATTAGTTGCGTAGATACACTCTTTTTACGGATGTTATTTTCTGGCATTCAAGGTTATCCCGAAAATGGCATCAGCCGTCCTTTAGATAAGTCTTCTCGCGGACTAATTACATCCGATGGTATTGGGATGGTAATGCTGAAACGGTATAGTGATGCTGTCAGAGATGGCGATAAAATTTTAGCTGTTATCTCTGGCAATGGACTTTCAAATGATGGTAAAGGTAAGCACTTACTTAGCCCCAATTCTAAAGGGCAAATTCTAGCATTTGAACGGGCATATACTGAAGCACAAATTTCTCCCAAAGCAATTGACTATATGGAGTGTCATGCTACTGGAACTTTACTAGGAGACACCACCGAATTAAATTCTATAGAAACTTTCTTTGGACAACATCAAGCATCTCCTTTAGTAGGTTCTAGCAAAGCTAATGTAGGACACTTATTAGTTGCTGCCGGTATGGTTGGCTTGGCTAAAACCATTTGTAGTATGAATGCAGGTGTTATTCCAGCAACGATTAATGTGGCTGAACCTATAGGTTCAGAAAATACTGTCATTTCTGCCAAAAATATTGTGAGAACTGCCACAACCTGGCCAAATAATTCTTCAATAAAACGTGCAGCCTTAAGTGCTTTTGGCTTTGGCGGAACTAACTCACATCTAATTCTGGAAAAGAAGGATGAAGTGTAAAAAATTAGGCTGCTTGCGAAAGTCAAAAAAATAAATTATTTAACCGCCGATAAACGCGGATAAACGCCGATTCTCTTCCTTTGTCTCTTTCCTTTGTGTACTTTGTGTACTTTGCGGTTCGTTCTAATTATTTTTTGTTTACTACTTATCTGAGCATAGCTTACACAGTGCTAAAAAAAATGAACCACAAAGGGCACGAAGAACGCAAAGTAAAGATACTTTCAGAGAGATTACTGTAGCCAACAGACTAATTTCTGCAACATATTCCATCCTTCAAACCTTAGTTAGCGTAATTAAATGATGTTTGAGCAAAATATGCAATCAGCCAAAATTGCCATTGTGGGCATGGATGCCTTTTTTAGTGAATGTAAAGATTTAGATGCTTTTGAACGTAGTATTTATGACGGCAAACAGCATTTTGTTCCTCTGCCGTCTAAGAGATGGTATGGCATAGATGGGCAGGAAAATTTGCTTAAAGAGTATGGCTTGCCAGACGGTAAAGCACCAGTAGGGGCATACATTCAAGATTTTGAACTTGACACTTTAGCTTACAAAATTCCTCCAAATGAAGTAGAACAACTGAATCCGCAACAACTGTTACTGTTAACAGTGGCAGATGGTGCATTGAAAGATGCCAGCATTCAAGAAGGGGGAAATGTCGCCGTAATTATTGCAGCTGAGGCAGAATTGTCTGTTCACCAGCTACAGCAAAGATGGAATTTATCGTGGCAAATTAAAGATGGTTTAAATGCTGCGGAAATTGCCTTGCCTGCTGATAAAATTGCTCAGTTAGAAACAATTGTCAAAGATAGTGTTCACCATCAAGTAGATATTGGTGAATATCTCAGTTACATTGCCAACATCATGGCGAGTCGTATTTCTTCGCTGTGGAATTTCACTGGCCCTGCATTTACTATGACGGCGGTGGAAACTTCTGCTTTCAAAGCTTTGGAAGTGGCACAAATGCTACTCATAACTGGGGAAGTAGATGCTGTGGTGGTTGGTGCTGTCGATTTGGCAGGTGGCATAGAAAATGTTTTATTGCGTAGCCAATGGGGAACAGTTAACACTGGTGCTAATACCTTAAGTTATGACCAGAAAGCCAATGGCTGGACGGTTGGCGAAGGTGCAGGTGCAGTCGTTCTCAAGCGTTATGATACTGCTAAACAAAATGGCGATCGCATCTATGCAGTTATTGATGCCGTTAGTATTGGGCAAGCACCTTCTACCTCTGTAGATGCGGAAACCATTAACCAAACCTGCCAGCAAGCTTTCCAATTGGCGGGGATTCAACCTACAGAAGTTAACTATGTAGAAGTTGTTGCTAGTGGTTTTCCCCAGGAAGATGAAGCAGAAATTGCCGGGATGCTTCAGGCTTATCCCCCAGTAGGAGATGGTCTGCACTGTGCGATTGGTAGTGTGAAGTCCAATATTGGTCACACCTATGTAGCATCGGGAATTGCTAGCTTAATCAAAACAGCTTTGTGTCTCTATCACAACTATATTCCTGCTACGCCTAACTGGTCTGGTGTGAAAACACCCGAAGTTTGGCAAGGTAGTCCTTTCTTTGTGGCGACGGAATCTAGACCTTGGTTCCTCCATAAAGACAGTACTCACAGAATCGCCGCCATTAATGGTATGGGTTGTGATGGGACTTGTGCCCATGTCATCTTGTCAGATGAACCAGACCAAATAAATCACAGCAGCAAGTATTTACAACAACGGCCTTTTTATCTTTTCCCCTTGGCAGCTGATGAGCGTTCAGCTTTACTAGATTTGTTGGATAATCTCCAACAAGATATCGAAAATGCTGACTCTTTATCTGATGCTGCTAGCTTGAACTTTGTGAGATTTCAGCAGCATTCTACAGCTAAGTATGTGCTAGCGATCGCAGGCCGGAATAAGAAGGAATTACTCAAAGAAATCATATCGGCGCAAAAAGGTGTAAATACTGCCTTTGAACGCAATACAGACTGGCAAACACCAATAGGTAGTTATTTCACAGCTAACCCATTAGGCAAAAAAGGTTCAGTTGCATACGTTTATCCAGCTGCGGTCAATTCTTATGTGGGTATTGGTCGCACTCTCTTCCGGCTATTCCCCAACGTTCAGGATGACCCCTTCGTTAAGAGTCTGTATAAACGAGTCTCGGATGTTGAGAAACTCGTTTTTCCCCGAAGCTTAAATAAGTTGTCAACTCGGCAACTAGAAACCCTGGAAAAGAAATTGCTAGATGATTCCCTAGCAATGTTTGAGGCGGAAATGTTTTTTACCAGGCTAATCACCACAGTTATTCGTGATAACTTTCAAGTCAAACC
The DNA here is from genome assembly GCF_059505145.1 of Mojavia sp. NCBI lineage: Bacteria > Bacillati > Cyanobacteriota > Cyanophyceae > Nostocales > Nostocaceae > Mojavia > Mojavia sp. The sequence continues at coordinate 25,609 of NZ_JCACKA010000075.1, read as the reverse complement.
CAAATACGTGTTTGGCTATAGCCTTGGTGAAACTAGCATGATGGTAGCCCAAGGCGTTTGGAGTAATTTTTACGAAGGAAGTAACAGCTTTAACTCATCGGCTTTATTTGGCGATAGGTTATCTGGCCCGAAAAATGCCGTGCGTGAATATTGGGGATTACCACCAGCATCCGACACTCCAGACAATAATTTCTGGTGTAACTATGTTCTCATGGCGACTCCAGCCCAGGTGAGAGAATGCCTTAAAAATGAGAGTCGTGTCTATTTAACGCAGATTAATACACCAGAAGAAGTATTAATTGCTGGCGAACCAGCAGCCTGTAAGCGAGTAATCGAAACTCTTGGCTGCAATGCATTTCCGGCTCCCTTCGACCATGTGATTCATTGTGAAGCCATGCGATCGGAATATACAGAGTTAGTCAAACTCAACACTTTACCAACTCAGGAGATTCCTGGTATTACTTTTTATTCTGCGGCTGGATATAAACCGATCGCAGTTAACAGTGAAGCAGTAGCCCATAGTATCGCCACCGGACTAAGCCAACAACTTGATTTTCCTCGCTTAGTTAACCGCGTTTACGCCGATGGAGTCAAAATCTTTATTGAAGCAGGTGCAGGCGGTGTCTGTTCTCGCTGGGTAGGTAAAATTCTTGAAGGACAAGAACACATCACAGTATCTCTCAACAGAAGAGGTATGGATGATCATACTTCCATAGTTAAAGCGTTAGCAAAACTGCTTAGTCATCGAGTTGATATGGACTTATCATCTCTGTATGGCCTCTCCCAAGAAAGTAGCGATCGCGCGGAGCGCACTGCCGTTCGCGCAGCGTCTCCAACAGGAGAAGGCGATCGCAGTAAATTAACGCTAAGAACTATCACTTTAGGTGGTAACTCAATTACTGACACAATATTGAGTGAAGAAAATCGAAAATTTTTCCAAAATTCAACTAATAACCCTCAGCTACAATCCACCAAATTTGAGTATCAAAGAGAAGTTGAAATTATCAACTCACTGAATACTCCAGTGGTAATTGCTACAAATAATAAGTCTGTTGATGATATTTCACTGCCTACAAATCAGCCAGAAGAAATCGCAGAGAAAAATATCATTGAACACGGTTTAGTCTCAACGGAACAATTACAATCCTCTGAGATAACTACCAGCCAACAACCAACACAGCCCAGCTTACCACCACAAAATATAACTCGCAAATTTGGCAAAACTATCAGTATGTCCGATTTAAATAAGACTCAATATCAAAAGCTCAATGCTAACAATGCACATTTGACTAAAGCTCACACTGCCTTCTTAAAATCTAGACAAAATTTTAGCAAGCAAATGAGCGAAATTATTCAATTGCAATTAGCTTGTGCCCAAAATTTACTCAACGAAGACTCTTAATCATTAAGTATTAAGGATAAAGGATGAATTACAGTATTTCCCATTAACTGCAACCTATATTCTCTCTTCTGACTCTGCGCTCTCTGTGTTCTCTGCGGTTCGTTAAAAAATGTTTTTACATCTCAGATAGCATTTTTTGAGCATTTTACAACAGAGCCAATATTAGGATAGAGAATTCAAACTTGGTATTACTTTCTTCTTCATCCTTTATCCTTACCCCTTCAACCTTTATAACTCATCGCTTATAAATCGAGGGATAACTAGCGTGACCACTGTAGATACGCCACTAAGTAAACACGATAATGGTTTGAGATTTGCTTCCTATTCTTATGGACAAAATCTTGCTTGGAAAGGTTCCTTAGATTGTATATCTTTTGAACAAACAACCATACTAGATAAATTCCTTACATTAGATAAACCCTGTTATATCGTAAAAGTTGCAGGAAAAATTGGTGTCACTAATGATGGTTATTTGTGTCCTGCTGATAATGGCAATATCACACCAGTAGAACTGCTGACATCAATTCCACCAATTAAAATTCAACAATTAGGAGATCCAAGTTTTCTCGCCTTTTATGGCGTGAAATATGCCTATGCTACTGGCGCAATGGCTGGAGGTATTGCTTCCGAAGAAATGGTGATTGCGCTAGGAAAAGAGAAAATTTTAAGTTCGTTTGGTGCAGGCGGTTTAAGTCCAGAGCGTTTAGAAGCTGCTATTCATAAAATTCAACAAGCTTTACCTCAAGGCCCCTACGCTTTCAATTTAATTCACAGTCCCAATGAACCAAGAATTGAGCGCTGTGCGGTAGATTTATTCCTCAAATATGGCGTGAGAATAGTCGAAGCGTCGGCATTTCTTGACTTAACTCCCAACATTGTTTATTACCGTGCTGCGGGGTTAAGTTTGAATGATGCTAATCAAATTGAAATTAAAAATAAAGTCATTGCCAAAATTTCACGCAGAGAAGTAGCCACCAAATTTCTCCAACCAGCACCAGCCAGAATACTCAAAGAACTTGTTGAGCAAGGGCTAATTAGCGAGTTGCAAGCAACTCTTGCAACTAAGGTTCCGATGGCTGATGATATTACCGTCGAAGCTGATTCTGGCGGACACACAGATAATCGTCCCTTAGTTTGTCTCTTACCTTCGATCATAGCTTTAAGAGATGAAATTCAGGAACAATATCAATACTCACAACCGATTAGAGTGGGAGTAGCAGGCGGAATAGCCACACCACAATCAGCCTTAGCTGCTTTTATGATGGGTGCTGCTTATGTGATGACCGGCTCAATTAATCAATCATGCATTGAATCTGGAGCTTGCGAACACACAAAGAAATTACTTGCTCAAGCAGAAATGGCTGATGTGATCATGGCTCCAGCAGCAGATATGTTTGAAATGGGAGTCAAATTACAAGTTCTCAAACGGGGCACAATGTTTCCGATGCGAGCGCAAAAATTGTATGAGTTATATCGGACTTATGACTCGATTGAAGACATCCCACTTCCCGAAAGAGAGAAATTAGAAAAACAGATTTTCCGCAAGACTATTGCAGAAGTTTGGGAAGGAACTGCTGCTTATCTGTCCCAAAAGAACCCTGAAAAACTGGGCAAAGCAGTTAATAATCCCAAACTGAAAATGGCAGTGATTTTCCGCTGGTATTTAGGCTTATCTTCCCGTTGGTCTCTTTCTGGAGAAAAAGGTCGAGAAGTCGATTATCAAATTTGGTGTGGCCCGGCAATGGGTGGCTTCAATGACTGGGTGCGTGGTTCTTATCTATCTGAACCTCAAAATCGCAAAGTAGTTGATGTTGCTAACCATATTATGACCGGGGCAGCATTTTTATACCGGATACAAAGTTTGAAATTTCAAGGTCTACAAATTCCCGATTCCTACAGTCAGTATCGCCCGCTTCGCTCTACATTGGAGATGTAAAAATGACTCTAAAACATTCTTATAGTGCAGCAGATATTCAAGATTGGCTGGTGTCTAATCTGGCTGAGTTATTAGGGGTAGAAACTGATGAGATAGATGTCGAAGAACATCTAGAAAACTATGGGTTAGATTCAGCCCAAGCAATGATTCTCGTCAGTAAATTAGAGAAATTGTTGGGATTTCAGCCCTCACCCCTGCTGTTGTGGCATTACCCAAATATTGCAGCGCTTTCACAGCGTCTAGCAGAAGAAGTACCAGAAGAGTCAGAGATTCAAGACACGACTAGTGCAACTGTCAACACTGCTATCCCGACTTTAGATTTACACGCCGAAGCTGTTCTTGACCCGACCATCCGTCCTGATGCTTTACCTCCAGTGTCTATAGGTGAACCTAAAAATATCTTTTTAACTGGAGGTACAGGCTTTTTAGGAGCGTTTTTAATTCGGGAACTGTTACAGCAAACTAATGCTGATATATATTGCTTAGTGCGTGCTGCTGATGCCCAAGAAGGTAAGAGCAAACTAGAAAAAAATCTCAAAGCTTATGCAATTTGGGATGAAAAATACAAGTCGAGAATTGTCCCGGTTGTTGGCGATTTAGCACTACCAATGTTGGGTATTGGTGCAGAGCAATTTCAAATTTTAGCTGCCAATATTGACACCATTTATCATAGTGGTGCTTTGCTGAATTATGTTTATCCTTACTCAGCACTGAAAGCAGCCAACGTTCTCGGAACTCAAGAAGTTTTGAGATTGGCAAGTCAAATCAAACTCAAGCCTGTACATTACGTTTCTAGTGTGGCTGTGTTTGAATCACCTGCTTATGCTGGCAAAGTGGTTAAAGAACAGGATGATTTTAATCATTGGGAAGGCATTTTTCTTGGATACTCTCAAACTAAATGGGTTGCTGAGAAGTTAGTTAAAATTGCTCGCGATCGCGGTTTACCTGTAACTATCCACAGACCACCATTAATCTCTGGAGATAGCGAGACAGGTATTTGTAATACCCATGACTTTATCAACTTGATGGTCAAAGGCTGTCTGCAAATGGGATACTTCCCAGATGTGGAATATATGATGGATATGTCTCCTGTAGATTATGTCAGCAAAGCGATCGTGTATCTATCGATGCAGCCATCATCTATAGGTAAAGCGTTCAACTTGCAACATCCCCAACCTGCACCTTTAAGTACCTTAATTACATGGGTGCAATCATTCGGTTATCCAGTCCAGGCGATTCCTTATGAACAGTGGCAAGCAGAGTTGATTAATAATGTGTCTTCTGTGGATAATCCTTTATACACACTCAGACCATTTTTGTTAGAACGCTGGTCTGATGAACAACTGACAATTCCAGATTTGTATCTACAAGCAAGAAGACCCCACATTAGTTGTCAAGAAACTCTACAAGCACTCGCAGGTAGTTCCATCGTCTGTCCACCAATCAGTTCGGAATTGTTTATGACCTATACTGCATATTTGATTCAGACTGGTTTCTTGAATGTTGCTTAGTTAGAGCGATGAGTAAGTAAGAACAAGATCCCCGACTTCTCGACGAAGCCGAGGATCTGAAGTCCACTCATTTCCACAAATCAAATAGAATTGCTATATTTTCAGGGGTACAACAGTCGTTGTGCCCCTACTTTAGTTAATAAATATAAACTTCAACAGCAACAAGGCAAAGTAATTTTTATATTTGTCGTGTTCGTAACAGTTCAATTTATCTCGATTGTGCCAAACTCAACAACAGTAAATCCCTTCACAAATTTGCTGCCAAGGTTTTTCTGTAATTTTGCTTTTCAAGTAAGTTCAGGATGGCTAATGCCATATCTGTTCTATTGAGAACCTTGCAGTTACTGCGAAATTAAGTTGAGACTTACATGATTCAGAATCTCTCTAAATCGCTACAAGATAACGAGAAAATCAGCAAACAGCGCATTAAGTGTGTAGTTTGTAATAGCTCTATAAATGAGAATAAAAAATCTGCATTAGCAACTTTTGCTTCTAATGTCAGAGCTTTTAGAAAAGAGAAATTTAAGGTTTGGCGATGCTCTCAATGCCAAACGATTCATTGTCTAGATGTTGTTGATTTGCCGCAATACTACGCCAAGTATCCTATTGCTCAAGCAAAACTTACATGGCCATACCTTTTCTATTATCGGAATCTGAGGCGACAACTAACAAAGCATGGCTTTTCTAAGAATCATTCTTTCTTAGATTATGGTTGTGCCAATGGTTTATTTTTAGAGTATTTACAAAAATGCGGCTTTGCAAATTGTTACGGCTATGATCCTTATGGATCGGAAAATGGGTTTGGCGATCGCAGTATCCTGAATCATGGGCCATTCGATTACATCTTGCTTCAAGATGTGATCGAACACGTTGAAGACCCCCATGAACTATTATCTAAGTTGGATAGCTTACTCGCCCCTGGTGGTTATATTCTCATTGGCACACCCAACGCAGCTAATCTTGACTTAAGCAAACCCCACATATCCGATTTCTATAATGATGTCCATGTTCCTTATCATCTGCATATCTACACTCGTGAATCGTTGGAATCAGTAGGATATAAACAAGGTTGGCAGCCTGTAGAATTTTTTGCTCGTCCCTATCACGATACACCTTGGTTCGCTATGAATACTCGTGCATGGAACCAGTACCAACGACTTTTTGATGGTTCAATTGATACCATTTATGAACCGCTCAAAGTGTGGAAAGCACTGGCATCTTATAAATTCTGGTTTTATGCTCTTTTCGGTTATTGGCTGAGTTTCCGAACTGGGATGGCAGTTATGTTCCGCAAAAGCCGATAGTTAGTACTCAATACTGCCAAAGCCTGTGATGCCAGCCAAAACCAGCTACAGCAACAGCAGCAACATAATTGTCAGCAGGTAATAGTTCTAGAAGGCTCCAGTCTTGAGATGTTTGCAATTTGGCTGGTGTGGTAGGAGTTAGAGAAACTTCAATTTGCTCTAACTGAGCTATTCCTTCTCCTGTAGCTTTTAGATAAGCTTCCTTGCAAGTCCAATAGCGAAAAAATACCTTTTGCTTTTGATTTGCAGGTAGCGATCGCACCATTTCATATTCTGTAGGTAAAAAGAACCGTTGAGCAAGGGATTCTAAGTCGGAAATTTCACGGATATATTCTAAATCGATTCCAATTTGGCGATCGAAACTCACCGCGCACAAAGCTAAATTTTGAGAGTGAGATAAATTAAACGATAATCCACTCTCCGCACATTGATCAGCTAAGAATGGTTTGCCACGAGGTTCATAATCAAACTTCACCAGTTTTGGAGCAATACTTAAGTAAAGACTCAAGATAGTTCGTAAGCTACCACGCCCAGCAATGAAACGTTGGCGATGTTCTGGGAAATAGAATCTTTGGGCACGAGCCAGTTCATCGTTGGATAAGATAGCTGCTAAGTCTTGCAACTTCGCTTCTGGCTGGTCGAGGTTTATTCGCCAGATATGAACCTCATCTGGCAACAAAGTTAAATCTATCGGTGCAGGTAGCCATAGAGGGTTAGGAGAAGTCATCAAGCCAGAACATTGAAAATTGGTGAGTGGAGTTATTTTACCAACCTGCGCTTAAAGCATCGCGCCCTCATTGTAATACCAATTCACACAATGTTTGCGATATCAGAACTTACGCACTCAGATCCCCCAACCCCCTTCAAAAGGGGCAGCCCTGCGCCCTTGCGGGTTCCCCGACTCCCTCAGTGGCGTGGCTTTAGAAATTCCCCCCTTCAAAAGGGGGGTTAGGGGGGATCAGGGCTTCAGTGCGTAAGTCCTAGATATATTAGGCATCTCATCAAAGCTACAAATTACTCCCCCCTACTGCCCTGCTGTTGCTCCAGCCACTGTAAAACTCGATTCCAAGCCCACCATTGGTCTGGGTCTTGTGCCTGACGCTGACACTTTTTACTACTCAAATAGCCAATATGACCACCATAGCGGGTGAGCAACAAATCTATCATCGAATTGCTCGCACTAGCAGCCTGCAAGTCAGGGATGATGGCTGTGGGGAAAAATGGATCATCGGCGGCATAGATAATCAAAGTGGGCTTTGAGATTTGTGGTAGCAGTGGTAAAACACAACTAGCTTGGTAATACGCTTCTACGTTAGGAAAACCTAACTTATCAATTACTAGTTCATGATCAAAATTCCAGATACTGTTTGCCCGTTCAATGGCTGTGGGGTCAAGGCTACCAGGATGAGCATCATGTATTTGCCAAGCCAGCTGTTTTAAATTACGAGTGATAACTGCATGGAAATATTTGCCCGCAGGGTCTGTCATTAAATGAGACAGCGATCGCATAGAATCTAAATTCGGACAAATTGCTACACCACCACCAATATCACTGTATTTTATTCCTAAATCTTCATTGTCCTTAGTTAAATTTTCCGCAGCTTTCAGCCCCCATAGCGCCAATTGTCCCCCCAAAGAATACCCAGTAAACCAAAATTTACCCGGACAACCCATCGACGCTGCACTTGCGGCAATACGAACAAAATCTTCTCCTTCATACAAACCATCAGACATTAAAGTCGGTGACAGTTCAGCCGTCTTGCCGTGACCACGCCAATCAAATAACACCACAGCGTACCCTTGTGCATAGGCTTTACGTCCCAGGAGCCTCAAAAACCATTCTGTAGCCAAGTCTCCTATAATCCCATAAGTGGCAATAATCGTACTATGAGCCTTTTTTGGTATAGCTACCCAACTAAAAATTGGTACACCTTGCCCACCAATCAACACCGTTTTGTGATATAGCGGTTCTGGATGTTGAATTGTTCTTTCCCAGTAACGTCTTCCCCACAAGAAGGTGAACATTGTCATTGCCACACCGTTTTGCAGCAAACGCGGCGGATTGTAGGGAGCGCAACATATCATATAAAAAATTTCGTGTACTTTAAGGGAGATTTGCTAATTCTGTTATCTTAAGGATTATGTTAGATTTAAAATCTTTTTTATAATCAAGACAGCAATCTTTGTATCTACCAAAGGTTCTTATTTATCCTTAATAAGTAGTAATAAATTTTAAGAATGCCGAGGATTCTTGTCATAGACGATGACCCAGCAATTTCAGAACTCGTTGCCGTCAACTTGGAAATGGCTGGCTACGATGTTAGTCAAGCAGAAGACGGGATCAAAGGTCAGGCCTTAGCTCTCCAGCTACAACCAGACTTGATCATGCTCGATTTGATGTTACCAAGGGTAGATGGATTCACCGTTTGCCAACGCCTGCGTCGAGATGAGCGCACATCTGAGATTCCCGTGCTAATGTTGACGGCTTTAAGCCAAACCCAAGATAAAGTGGAAGGCTTCAATGCTGGTGCAGATGACTATCTTACCAAGCCCTTTGAAGTCGAAGAAATGCTGGCGCGGGTGCGCGCACTATTACGGCGCACAGACCGTATTCCCCAAGCAGCAAAGCATAGTGAGATTCTTAATTATGGGCCACTAACCCTCGTTCCCGAACGATTTGAGGCAATTTGGTTCCATGAGACAGTGAAATTGACTCACTTGGAGTTTGAGTTACTTCACTGCTTGCTTCAGCGCCACGGACAGACAGTTTCTCCCAGTGAAATTCTCAGGGAAGTTTGGGGCTACGATCCAGATGATGACATTGAAACGATTCGAGTACATATCCGCCACTTGAGAACCAAACTCGAACCCGATCCTCGCCATCCCCGCTATATCAAGACAGTATATGGTGCCGGATATTGTCTTGAGTTACCCAGTCTACCCCCAACCAGTGAAGGAGCCTCAATATCAGTTGTTGAGTGAACTCTGTTAACGAAGTCATAAATTGGCACTCTGTTCTGTAAAAATCCAGCGAGTGCCAATAAAGTGTTTTGGATTAAATTGGCGTAACCCTAGATTGTCTAGTTAGCCTTTTCAAGAATGAAGGAAGTTGGGGAGGCTGTTTAGGCTGGGGGAGAAAGAGATTGAAAAATAACTCAATAACTCTTCATCTTCATCTTCCTCTTCACCCCCCCCGCTACCACAGCTCCCCTAGCTTCTTTGGAATAAACTATATAACAATATTGATGCTAATGCTGAGTGGCACACTAGACACAATTAGCGTAGTAATTCGCCATGCCAATGGAGTAAAAAACATTAAATATGTAAGTCTAGCCCTTTTCCATCAGCTTTGGATTTCCTAAACACTCCAGATGATGTTTTGCGAGGAGCAGGTATTTCACGCCTCATACCGTGTCACTTTAAGATTGATACAAATAGGCAGCAGGGGGAAAGAATTAAAGAGCAATCATTTGTATCAGGCATTTCGTGAAATGGTATCAATATCGAGAGTATCCGAAGGGTTGGCTTTACGAATCAGTTTTTAAAACTCGTTGAAATTTTCCACTTATGTGAAAGCTTTTAATTTTACAGATTCCAATATCATCAGTCCTGCTAACATCTTTCCTCGGCTTGCTTTGGTCATCTGCAATCGGATATTATCCTGCTTGCGGTATTTTCAAGAACGAATTAACATTGGGTCATAAATTTGGCACTCTTGAACGCCATATTTGCCCAGAATAAAGCTAGCACGATCAAGCTCATTGTCTGTGGCCCCGACAAGGGTTGTAGCCAAAGCAGTTACTGTTGCACCAGCCAGCATTATTGGGCCAACTCCAGGGATTGCTAAAGTACCAAGACCAACTAATAAACCAGTCAATCCACCAACAGCGCCCCCTGAAAGCCCTCCGACTGTTGCACCTTCGTCAGCTTTATCACCAGTGCGTTCCTTAATTTCATCATTGGCAATCTCATGATTGCGGTCTGAATTCTGTACAACTACAGATACTTTCTCCATTGCCAAGCCAGATTCTCTCAACTCATGTAGTGCCTGTTCTGCATCAAGACGATGAGTAAACACGCCTACAGCACGTTGATATCGACTTAAAATCATTATTACTCCTTGATAGCAGGGGAAAAGTAATTCCCTACAAATTTATTTTTTTAGTGTCTGTAATATTAAATACAAGTTTGTTGAATCCAAAACCATCCTAAGTAATAAAATACATTTACAGACGCTCAACTTTCCGCAAAATCTGAAATCCAAAATAGTATTAATTCTGTCCTCTGGGGGTCTACGCACTTCACAAGATAGTCAGAGTCGTGGCTTTTCTCAATGAGGTTGAGAACTTTGGCTGATTATATGGCAAGGAGAAAATGTCCACAAATGAGTCACATTTTGCCAAAACGCGATCGCACTCCACATGCCCACCGATAAAAATATGACATACTCATATACAATATTTATAAACTTGATTATTTCCATCGCTTTAACGTAGTATTGTAAATGTTTATTTATAAATTTCCACAATGTAATAACAATTATCTTGGTTAATATGAAAAAAATTAAACTTACAAATAATGCTGGAAAAATAACTGCAATTCTATTTTTAATCACAATTTTGCTGACACCTTGTGTGATAATTAATGCTGGAGAACGTGGCGTATTAATGCAGTTTGGTAGAGTACAAGAAACAATTTTAGAAGAGGGAATACACTTCATCATCCCTATCGTAAACACAGTAAAGAAAATTAATGTAAAAGTTCAAAAACAAGAAATATCGGCTGAAGCCTCTTCTAAAGATTTACAGGATATTTTTACAGATGTAGCATTAAACTGGCATATTATACCTGAAGAAACCAATGTAATGTTTCAAAATATTGGTGACGAGAAAGACGTAGTTGAGAAAATTATTAATCCCGCAGTAGAAGAAGTCTTAAAAGCAGTTGTGGCGAGGTATACAGCAGAAGAAATAGTTACCAAACGAGGAGAAGTAAAATCTGGAGTTGATAATACATTAACGGCGAGATTGCATGATTACCATATTGCGGTTGATGATATCTCGCTAGTTCATGTCAATTTTTCAGATAAATTTGGCGAAGCAGTAGAGGCAAAACAAATTGCAGAACAAGATGCAAAGCGAGCAGATTTTATCGCACTAAAAGCAGCAAAACAAGCAGAAGCTAAGGTCAATTTAGCTAAGGGAGAAGCAGAAATAAACAGATTACTACATGAAAATTTGACTAATGAGATATTAGAAAGGCAGGCAATAGAAAAATGGGATGGTAAGTTACCTTTAATTATGACTAAAGATACTCCTAAAGTTTTAAATATAAATGAACTTTTAAAATCAAGTAATTAATTTAATTAGATGTACAACAAAATTTCCAATTTGCTATATAAGGCGGAATTTGTTTGTTAAATACCAGACCAAAAATTAGGAGTATCGATAATTTTAAATTGGATTAATAGTAAAATAAAAAAAGTATACACACTTGAAGAAACTAAGCCTGTAAATAATTCTTTTTTTAAGTTGCGTTCTTGGGGGTGTTTTTGGAAAACATCAATTGCACCTGCTTGCATCAACAAAATACCAATTATATTAGATAGCCAGTAACCGATGATGACACAAGGCATAAATAATTTAGGAGCCAAAAGGCTACAAATAGAGCCGAAAAAATAGGCAATTGGTAAATTGAATACCAAGTCATTCCACCAGCATAATGGTGATAATAAATATCCAATGACTAAGAAAAATCCACCTCTAAGCTTTTGCAATAAGGTTTTAGGTAAATTATCTGGGGTTTGTGATAACAATTCTTGATCACTCTTTTTGATCTCATTCATTTTCTACAGTAGTTCTATCGATTAACCGTACTTTAAACCAAAAAAGTGAAAAAGTCCAGAGCCAAACCCAAATTAAATTCTAATTCTTAGTATAAATGCTTAATATATTTGTATTAATAGCGACTTAAAATAGGAACTTAAAAACCCCATTTATTATTAATTAGCTGTGTTCTTAAGGAAGTAACTTCGTTTCACTTGCTGACTTTTGACTGGTAATATTTGTTGATTGTGATAATCGTAGAATAATCAAACTCACGCAAATTGCCCAAGCGATCGCCAGCGACGTTGTACTAATAAAATCAGTGCGATCGCACCCAGAATAGGTAACACAGTCCAAAAATTTGCAGTGGTAAATATATCCCCACGAACAGCAGTAATAAAGAACGCCAGTAGGTAAATAACAACTTTTGTACAAACCCAATAGGCGAACGCGGCTTTGGCGAAGATGCTGTTGGTTAATTTTCTTCGTTAGCTTTTTCTAACTCTGTCATATCAAATACGCTATTTAACTAGATTTTGTGTAGTTTTTTGCAACACTAATACTGAAGTGTGAATATATGCGAAACTCGGTTTGTCAACAAACATAGCTTAAGTGTTTGTGTAAATTAATGTAAGTATTTTAGATAACTTCATAAGAATCTAGACTTTTACTATTTTTGAATTTAAAATACGGTAATTCGGTCAAGCTTTAGTATTTTATGGAATTTTACCAGCAGTCATTCAAAACTTGCAGTTACATGAAACGTTCTACACAACAGCGTTACAACCAGTCTTTTAGTTTCAGCTAAACAAACTTACATTCACAAAACCCCGATTAAGGACAGGAGTATGGATTTTTTATTATTGCCTCTCTTCAGCTTTCTAGTTGGTATTGTTGTTGGCCTGACAGGAATTGGTGGTGCTTCTCTCATCACCCCAATGTTGATTTTTGTTTTTCAAGTACCACCTGCGGTAGCAGTAAGTTCTGATGTCGTTGCGGCGACGTTAATGAAAATCGTTGGTAGCATTAAGCACTGGCGGCAACAAACCCTCAATGTCGAAGTAGTGAAATGCTTGGCGTGGGGAAGTGTTCCCGGTTCTTTGTTCGGGGTAGGAATACTGCACTTGATTAAACTCAAGGCCGAGCATAACCTGAATAACATCATGCTACATTTGCTAGGTGTGACGATTTTGTTAGTCACAGTTTTGGCATTGGTGCAAATGCTGCTATTCAACTTCTTTCCACAGTTACAATTACCTGAACTCCCAAAATTTGATTTAACTACTCAACTAGGGCGCTTGCAAACGGTAAGTGTAGGAGCATTTTTAGGCTGTATTGTAGGTTTAACAAGTGTCGCTTCTGGCTCCATGTTTGCTTTGGTGCTGATTACATTTTTCCGCTTGGATGCACGAAAATTAGTTGGTACAGATATTTCCCAAGCCGCAATTCTCTTAGTATTTACTGCTCTAGGGCACCTCACTTTAGGAACAGTTGATTGGAGTTTAGTATTACCGATATGGCTTGGCTCAGTACCAGGAGTATTACTAGGGGCAAAAATCTGTCAAATTGCGCCGCAAAAACCACTGCGATTTATGATTTACTTTATATTGATGATAGTGAGCTTAAAGTTAGTTTATTAGATACAAAGCATCATATTTCTCTAATTAGAAAACATGGCAATGCTAGGTAATAATAGATACGTTTCACTTTTCATGAGGATTGAAAATCCTAAAGAGATTAATATAAAAGGAAAGATTTTTTGACCATAGCGAGCTAGAACGGGAGCCATGAGAGGATTACGAGTCAAGTTATAAGAGAGAAAACACCATAGTCCAAGCGTTGAATAGCAAACACACAAAATTACACCCAAACTTGGAAGATTACTACTAGCAAACAACGGGACATAAATCCCAATATTATTTCCACCATTGGCAATGGTAACAGCAGAGACACGGTAGGTTTGAGGGTCGCGCAGAGTTGCTAATAGGGATTTTTTATGATGCTGCGGTTTCGCAAGAGAGTTTAAGTTAACTGACACAGCTTGTACTGCTTCTTCTCCATTTTCTCGATTTAGAAGATGATTAATACCAATGGCGACTGGCAAAAAACCCAGCAATCCAATCCAGGTATGTGGAATAATCAAACCACCAAAGAAACCGGGTAGGCTAGCTAGTACTAGCACAGTGAATCCCATAAATTCACCGAGAATAATATGCTGGGGACGAAAAGTGCGATTGACTTTACCGAAGAAAGCCGTTAAGTATAAGTTGTCATCAAAGGTAGTTGCAATAGCAGTAGAAATCCCAATAATGAGAGTACCAATTAACCAACTCATGTTTGTTGCTCGCAAAGATTTAATTCTGTTCTCCCTAGCCCCTCTCTACTTTTTAAAGTGAAAGGGCATTAGGAGATTATTTGAGTGTTTATGCTTAGTATTAACAGACAAATGATTTTGGGAAACTTTAGAAGCGATCGCTATCAAATAAACTGATGATTTTTTGTGATTGTTTTCTCAGTCAGATACTTGGCTTTGTCTGAAATCAATATTATTTCTTTCTACTTGATAAAAGCAAATATTCTTTCTTTTTAAAACGATAAATAAAAGTAATTAAATAACTAAACTACTTTATTGGCATTAAATATTATTCGTAATTGTTTAGGTGAATAAATTGAGTATTTAGCTGGAAAAAATATTAATATAATAATTTCATTAATATTGGTGGCGGTAAAAGCAATAACTCTCTTTGTAATAGTTGTGGTCATGTTATTCACGTGGGATGATAAAAAATAATGATTAACTAATAAAAATTTAGCGAACAAATCAGGAGAAAATGACATGGGTGACTTAATTACTACACTCTTAGTGGGGATCTCAGCCTTCGTTGCCACTAATATTGATGATATCGTTATTTTATTACTGTTGTTTTCTCAAGTAAGTTCTAACTTTAAGTGTCGGCATATTGTGGTTGGGCAATATTTAGGCTTTACAGTGTTAATTATTGCTAGTCTTCCTGGGTTGTTTAGTGGATTAATCATACCACCCAACTGGATTGGACTGTTGGGATTAATCCCAATGGCGATGGGAATCAGTAGTTTGATTAATCAAGAGGAAGATGAAACTCAAGAGGCTGTAGTTATAACAGCAGAATATCAAGATATAAACACTACAAGTCTTTTTAATGCACAGACTTACAGCGTTGCAGCTATTACTATCGCTAATGGAAGTGATAATGTTAGCGTCTATGTGCCATTATTTGGGAGTAGCAACTTGTTAAATTTTATAATTATTATTGGAATATTTTTTATATTAATAGCACTTTGGTGTTATTTAGCTTATAAATTGACTGATCAAATAAAAATTGCAGATACTTTAATTCAATACGGCAGTTATATTTTTCCTGTTGTCTTAATAATATTAGGTGGAGTAATTATTTTAAATACTGAAGCTTTAGGCTTGATGAAACTAGCAGCTAGTTGTGTGTGTTTAGTGATTTTATTGAAAAATTGATAGTTGATAAATTAAGCAACTTGCATTTTATTTTGCATAAGGATATCTTCAAAAGCCATCATCACCCTTGTATGAAAACGTTGACGGTGCTTTAGCTTCCAAACAGGCTGAATAATTTCTAACTTTTTCGTAGATTTTTGTTGCGGATCGATAATTCGCACGGCGTTTAATGTACCTAATTGCAATTCTTTTTTTACCATAGATTCTGGAATAGCGGCTGCACCAACACCACTTTCGACAACTGCTTTCACCATTTCGCTAGTGTTTAAGTTAAATACAACATCTAGGTTTCTCGGTTCAATTCCCCAACTTTGTAAGGCTTGTTCAAACATCTGCTGTGCGCCAGAACCAGACTCACGCATTACCCAACTTGTGCTGGATAATTCATCTAGATAAATCTCGGTACGCTGGAACCAAGGGTGAGATTTACCCACAACAATTTGCAGGCGATCGCTCCCTACTTCGTCTTTCTCTAAAGATTGCTGTAATGATGGTTTAATCTCCCCGGTTACCAAACCTAAATCATACATACCCACAGCAGTTCCTTCACAAATTTCTTCCGCATTTCCCAACTTACAATTTATAAAAATGCCAGGATATAACTGCTTAAACTGGCTAATTTTTTCCGGTAGCCAATAGTTACCAACTGTGAGGCTTGCACCTATCTTCAACTCCCCTCGTTGCAAATTATTTAATTCTTTCAAGCCACGTTCTGTCAACTCTACATGATCGAGAATTTTTTGCGCCTCACCCTGTAATAATTTACCAGCATCTGTGATTTCAATATGACGACCAATGCGATGGAATAACCTGACACCATATTCTGTCTCTAAGCTTTGGATAGCAGCACTGACTGCTGGTTGAGTGATATAAAGTGCTTCAGCTGCACGGGTAAAGTGCAACATTTCCGCCACGGCTAAAAAAATTCGCAACTGTTCAAGCGTCACGTCGCTTCGCTCCGAATTCAAAATTCAAAATTAACAATCCCCACAATCCCCATAAATAAATTGCACCACAGCGATTTTGAGCACCTTGAAAGTATTATACGGTAAATTAGGCGGTAAACTGTAGTTAACTATAAATGTTCTTAATTACGTGATTACAGTCATATCTGCAAAACCATAACTTCAGTCTATGAATTTGACAAAAAAGACTGCTTGCTCTTATTGATGGGTCGCCATAGAGTAAAACTATGCCTTTATCAAAAGTGCTGACCACACTAATGATTTTCTGAAATTACAAATTACGAATTACGAATTACAAATTTTCAACACTCGCAGCCTTCATGTCACTGATACAGATGGTTGAGAGTCACGTACCATTAATGAGAGACGACGCACCCATGAGTGGATTACTGACTGCTATTCCTACAGGGCTCACCGCTTTTACTGCTACCAATCTTGATGATATTGCCGTGCTGTCGCTGTTTTTTTCACAGATAAATGCTTGCTTTCGCCGTCGTCACATCGTTATCGGTCAGTATCTGGGTTTTAGTGCGTTAGTAATTGCAAGCTTGCCCAGCTTTTTTGGCAAGTTCATCCTACCAGAATCTTGGATTGGGTTGCTCGGTATCGTTCCAATCATTATTGGTATCAACCGTTTACGAAATCAAGAGACTAACGATACAGAAGATGTAAACACCCTTGAATCATCACAAGCTTGGTGGAGTAATTTTCTTTCGCCTCAAACCTACGGTGTAGCAGCAATTACAATCGCCAATGGCGGTGACAATATCAGTATCTATATGCCAATATTTGCCACCCATACCTGGGACAGCTTACTTGTAATTTTGATAGTGTTCTTCGTCTTAGTAGGTGTGTGGTGTTATACCGCCTATTACTTAACTCAAGTAAGTGCGATCGCCTCTGCAATTACTCGCTACGGTAATTCTTTAGTTCCCTTTATTTTAATGGGATTGGGTGTTTCCATTTTAATAGAAAGCCGCACTTTAGAAACTCTTGCTTTACTTGTTATTACCTGTGTAAGTCTTGGCGCTTACCTGTTAACTTTAAGCAAAAATTATTGGAAAGTAATTTATGGATTTTCTTTGAGATCGCCTGAAACTGAAGTTTTATCCATAGTGAAACAAAAATGAGCTTTCATGGTGGCAAACTGCATCAACACATAGATAAAAAATGTTCAAATAATACCTTAATTAGGTAATTAGATTTGTAAAAAATCTGCTATTTCAGGAGAAATACATGAAAATGTTCAAAAATGCTCTTGTCAAAATTACGCTTGTTTGCTTTTTACTGCTGGCAAACTTGATGATTGCTCAACCATCTTGGGCTGGAAAAAAATATGCTAGTGATCCAGACTATATAGAAGTTACAAAATCCTTAAAATCTGCTTTACAGGATAAACAAACCCAAGGAGCTACATCAGAGATCGAACAAAAAATTTCTAATTTGAAATTTCAAAAGTATATTTTGGAAAATAGTGAAGATTCTGTGGGAATTTGTCGCAATGAAACAGATAAAACACTGCTAGTCTACGGTCAAAAACCGAAAAAATCTACTTCAACCTATGACAATGAATTGTATCTGCTACCCAGTGGTGCAGAAACTGATGACGAGTGGGACTGTCAAGGAGTTTACCTTCCTGGAGAAGCGGCTACAGCAGAACAAGCAGCCACACCTGCTAAAGCTTTTAAGATTGTTCATGGAACTCGGTTAGTTGCAACAACTAACCCACAAACTGGAGGAATGGAATTCAATCTTCCACCTGCGAAGGTTTTTCAATCTGGTGAAGCTAACTGGTTTATTCCAGAGAATTCGCAAGCTGCGCTCGATGCTGGAATTACCACTGCAAAAATTGATGATTAGCTAACTGTCATTAATTGAATATAGGAATTCGGTTTGATTTTGAAAAAAATACCGTATACCTTAAGTTTAATTGTAAAGTGGGCAATGCCAACACTACACACTACTTACTCCCTTACGTGTATTTCAAAAATCAAATATTTAGTCCTCTAGGTAGATTAAGCACGAATTTTGAATATAAACTAAAAGTCAGAACTTTTCTGGCTTTTTGCTTTGAAATTTATATTATTATAAACGACAGAAAAAAATGGGCAAAGATATATGCAGATAAATTTGTATTTAAAAAAACTAAAAAAAATTAGAGCTTTTTCATATGAAAATAACTAAATAATAAAAATTTTGAATAGCTACTTAACATATCAATCTGTATGAAAATATAAGCAGGAAAATTAGAAGTGAATAATTTGGAAAAAAAGAAGTATAGGTCAGACCGAGTTCGGGATCATTTAGCGAATGAACGTACTTATTTAGCATGGATGCGGACTGGTATTGCGCTCATGGGTTTTGGTGTTTTGATTGTGCGGTTGCGGATCATCCGGCCTCCAGTAGCACCACAACCTCCTGGTAATGGTTGGAAATTAGGTTTAGCATTTGCGCTGGTCGGCGTGTTAACAGTATTACTTTCAACTCAGCATTATTTCGCTGTTCGCCGAGATATTGACGAGGATACTTATCAACCACCAGACCGTTGGATACTTCTTGCAAGTCTAGCTGTGGTTCTCCTCGGTGGGGGAGTACTATACTATGTATTCACGGTTCCTCTAGAATACTTAAATAGTTTTATATTAGAGTAACCAAATGTAGGAAAAGTATTCTGATGTTGCTAAATGTAATACATTTGACCCTTCTGTAAATGTGGTTTTCGCGTATCGGCTCAATGAATCGGAGTAGGCAGCTATCCTGGCTGCCAATACAAACCCAATGGGTCGAGAGAAGATTTCTCCCGAATAATAGTAGCTAAAGTTAGAATTCTTCCAATCTGAGAAATGCGGTCACCTACATACCACTAAAGCCGTGGATCGATGGGTTCGCTCTCTAATGCCAAAATGCCGAAAACACATTCATGCACGCGGCGCAGAGGATCATTGGCGACAAATCGCTCCAATGCCTCAACGCCTAAAGCAAACTCGCGCATAGCTAGAGAACGTTTGAGGGATAATCCCCTCTGCCGCAGACGTTGCAGATTCTCAGGACTTGAGTATTCCGGGCCATAGATAATTCGCAGATATTCTTGTCCGCGACACTTAATTGCAGGCTGCACTAAGCCGCGATTACCTTGGACGATGAATTGCATCGGCTTGACAACCATGCCTTCACCCCCAGCTTTGGTAAGTTCTTCCCACCAATGAACGCCCTCTGCCTGACTGCTAGGGTCTGTCAAATCTATTACCTTGTAGGCTGTAGCTAGGAGTAAGGCGGGGTCTGACTGGCAGATTGTGGCGATTTGCTTCATATGCCAGCGATGGTCTTTGTCAATATGGACAGATCCCTCAGTTGCTAAAATGTGAAAGGGAGCTAGTTTCAGTTGAGAAATATCTGTAACTGACCAGCAGTAGCGACGGTAAGCGGCAACGTAATGATGCGCCATTTCTGCCCGTTGTTGATAGTGACTGAGTTGGCTGCTGACCTCCACCCCACGATCGCTTGCTTGTTGTAATAAAGATACGGCATCATTGAGAGCAAGGCGCGAAGCTACTCCAACAGGTGCATACTGCGATCGCAACAATCCTTGAGCCTTCGCTGACCAAGGCATCAATTCACAATCTAAACACACCCAATCGGTATTTAATGTTTCCCAAAAGTTGCTTTGCGTAAGGGCAGCATTCACCCGTGTCAACAGTTCCGCTTCTAATGCTGGATCATCAAAAAATCTCCGTCCGGTGCGGGTGTAGCAAATACCAATACCTTCATTTACCACACCAAATCTTTTCTCGGCGGCTGCTAAATCCCGGCACACAATCACCACTGCCCGCGAACCCATGTGTTTTTCTTCGCATACTACCTGCGTAATTTCTTGGTTTTGGTAGTAAGCAAAAGCTTGTGTTGGATGTTCCAAAAAACCCGCTATTGGCGATGTTTCCACAGGGGACATCGTGGGGGGTAAGTAAATCAGCCATTTGGGATTAGCAGCAAAACGGCTCATGACTTCTAGGGCTGCGATCGCATTTTCTTCTCGAATGTTAATGTTAGGCTGAAGTCGAGTTTTGACGATGCGCCTACCTAATACGTCCTCAATGTGCAAAACATCATCGAGTTCTTGCTGAGATGTACGTGTAAAGGTGTTTTCTATTAATGGTTTTACAGGTTCGCAGTAGATACGAGCAGCGGGTACACTTACTAGTTCCTTTTCTGGATAACGCAGAGCAGTTAATTTGCCACCAAACACGCAACCTGTATCAATATCAATAGTATTATTCAGCCATTCCGCTTCTGGCACAGGAGTATGACCGTAAACCACCAACGCTTCACCCCGGTACTCTCCCGCCCAATTGTAACGCACAGGTAAGCCAAACTCATCAATTTCACCTGTACTTTCACCATACAGGGCGAACTCGCGCACCGCACCAGAACCCCGTCCTTGCATTTCTTGTTTCATTCCTGCGTGCGCCACCACCAACCGCCCATCATCAAGGAGGTAGTGGCTGACTAAAGAATCAAGAAATGTTTGCAGTTCTTTGGTGAAAGGTTGGCGCACTTCATCAGATAACGCCTCAATTTCATTCATGGTTTGCTCTAAACCATGATTAACTCTGACATTTTTGCCGCGTAGTTTCCGCAATAACTTGTGTTCATGATTACCAGGAACGCAGAGAGCCGTACCTGCTGTAACCATGTTTCGCACTAGCTTGAGTGTATCTATGATGCGGGGGCCTCGGTCTACTAAATCACCTAAGAAAACAGCTTTGCGTCCTTGGGGGTGGTAGTAAGTGGGAGCATCCCAAATTAGAGCAGGGGCAGATGATAAAGCAAATTCTCCCTCATCCTTTACATACCCTAACTGTTGCAATAATGCTTCGAGTTCATCGCCACAGCCATGAATATCACCGATGATATCAAAGGGGCCGTGTTCGTGTTTGAGGTTGTTCCAGAGGGGTTGACGTTCGATTTCAACGGATGCAATTTCTTCTAGAGATTTGAGAGTGTAGACAAAGCGGAATCCTTCTTTTTCTAAACCCCGCAGAGAACGCCGCAACATTTGACTATGACGACGCACTACATGAGGGCCAAAATTGCGATCGCTCCTTTGTTGGTTGCGTTCGTGACATAATTCTTCTGGTAGGTCGAGAACAATGGCGATCGCAAAACAGTGATATTGTTTTGCCATTTGCAGTAATGGTTTGCGGTCTTCCATCTGCACACTAGTAGCATCAATTACCGTCAGTTTACCTGCTGCTAACCGTTTGGCAGTAATGAAGTGCAATATTTCAAAAGCATCCTTAGTAGCAGATTGATTATTTTCGTTATTAGAAACCAACCCCCGGCAAAAGTCTGAGGAAAGCACTTCAAAGGGCTGAAAATGCTGGCGAGCAAAGGTTGATTTACCGGAACCAGAAGCACCGATAAGGACAACTAGAGAAAGTTCGGGGATAGTAATTTTCATATATTTTAGGACTTATACACTATATAAAGAAGAAATTATATGTATTGATTAGTAAATTAATACACATAATCAACTTTTTGAGAATGTGTAAGTTCTAATTAATAACACTAAGCTGAATTTAGATTCCTGATTTCTTCAAAAAATCGGGAATCTAAACAGCGTAAACGTAAGTTCGACAGATCTAAAAAACCCCGCTTCCATTCCTCTCCCCCACAGGGCTACGGTGTACACACATCTCTGTACGAAACCGAAATCATTGTAGATCCGTCATTATCCTCCGATAAATTGGAGGACTTTGAGGGGTTTTAGCCCCCCTTTTTAAGGGGGGTTGGGGGGATCAAAAGCCTGTGGGCAACTCTCAAAGACTTGTGTGTACACCGTAGGCCTTGTAGGAGAGGGAAGCTGGGAGGGAGAGGTTTGTCGAACTCACGTTAAGTAAGTGCCATTCCACCCTACAAAACTGATAACTGTTAATTAAATTGCGATCGCAACTGATTTTTTACGGTTAGGACGCTTGCGTTCTGATTTTTTCTTCAATCCTACCGCTTGGGCTTGATCGCTATCCGATCCATATTGCCCACGGATAACCTCTTTCATCGCTAATACAGCATTGTGAAATTCCCATTCTGCTAATCGCGCCGCATCCGCCGCCGCACGGTATAAAGTGAATTTCTCTGTTTCCGCTTGTTTCTGCGCCAACATTGCTTGATAAGTTTGCTGTAACTTGGCAACAGAAGCATCAGCACGGGTTGTGTCGTAGGTGCTGACAGTTTGCAAACCGTGCCATGACGTTATATCTTGACTAATAGCTTGAGGGGGTAAACGGCGTGTTTTATCTTGGGCTGGCATAGAAGCATCAGTGGTAAATTACATATTTAATGTACCCATCAGCACTAAAAAATTATCAGTAAGTCAAAAATCCATCGTAGGGGCACAGCAATGCTGTGCCCTATTGTGTATCGCATCTACACGAAAATCGCATTGTTACGCGATGCAATGGCATTGTCACTCGATACAATTGCATTGTTTCCCGATGCAATGGCATTGTTACGCGATGCAATGGCATTGTCACTCGATACAATCGCATTGTTTCCCGATGCAATGGCATTGTTACTCGATGCAATCGCATTGTCACTCGATACAATCACATTGTTACTCGATACAATCGCATTGTTACTCGATACAATCGCATTGTTACGCGATGCAATGGCATTGTTACTCGATGCAATGGCATTGTCAGGCATAACAATACACTGTAGGGAACATCCATAATCTATAGGACTCATATTTGATTTTTGAACAAAATTCAGTACACCTTTATTCCTTCTTCCCAGTCCCCAGTCCCCAATCCCCAGTCCCTTACCTCTACGAGTGATTCAGAAATCAAATCGGATTGCTATATCTGTCCCAGTCAAAGTCTTTCGGTGCCGTGCCCCTACTGATTTAATGCTTATAGGTTGATGCTCATCGGCGAGTGCTTGCACCTTAATGGGTAAAACAGATATGTTTGAGATATGCTCTGTACCTAGCAATCAATATTAAAGCGATATAAAAAATAATTTATGATTCAAGCCAAACGATCGCTAGTAACATTTGATGATTTTATCGCTTGGTATCCAGAAAATTCGCCACAACGCTATGAATTGCATGATGGAGTAATTGTAGAGATGCCCCCACCAACTGGCGACCATGAACAGGTTATTGGATTTTTAGTTGGAGAAATAGTTGCAGAATATAAACGTTTAAAACTTCCTTATTTTATTCCCAAAACAGCATTTGTTAAACCATTGGAGGGTGAATCAGCTTATTCACCAGATGTGCTGATATTAAATCAACCTAATTTAGTAAATGAGCCTCTGTGGAAAAAAGAATCAACTGTCAGCCTTGCAGAATCAATTCCCTTAGTAGTTGAAGTTGTTAGTACCAATTGGAGAGATGATTATTTAAAAAAAGCTGCTGATTATGAGGCAATAGGCATCCCCGAATACTGGATTATAGATTACGCTGCTTTAGGTGGTAGACGGTTTATCGGCAATCCTAAGCAACCCACTATCTCGATTTACTCATTAGTTGAGGGAGAATACCAAGTCCGTCAGTTCCGAAACAGTGATGTCCTCATCTCACAAAGTTTCCCAGAATTAAATTTGAATGCCGAACAAATTTTTCAAAGCTTTCTGCATTGAATTACGTACACAGGTAGTAGGGGCACAACAATGTTCATGAGTGTCAACTTAACGTGAAAGGCTTTGTTGATCTAGATATTTGATCCCCCAACCCCCTTTAAAAGGGGGCTAAGATTCTAATTCCCCCCTTTTAAAGGGGGGTTAGGGGGGATCAAAAGTCTATGGTGCTAAGAGAGAGAACCTTAAAGACTTACGCTGTATGCATCTAAGCTTAAGTTGACACCAATGAACAATGTTGTGCCCTTACGATTACTGCTGGAAGAAAGGAAATCTATTTATCAAGGTAGATTTGAGGAATTGCGACGAGAAATCATGATTGGGGTTGAGGCTTCAGAACGTGGGGAAGTTATTGAGGGGGAAACGGTTTTTCATCAACTAAAACAGAAACTAATATAGTTATGAATAAGCGATTAGTCGATTCGCTTGTTCAAGTTATGGAATCACTTTCCACTGAGAGGATGTTTTAAAAGCCCTGTCGTTGGTAGCAAAACGTTTTAGATCCCCCTAAATCCCCCTTTAAAAAGGGGGACTTTGATTGTATTTCCCCCCTTAAAAAGGGGGGTAGGGGGGATCAATAAGTGTCTAAAATCACAGCTAAAAACTTTTCAAACAACCTCTGAAGAAAGAGAACTTATAGAAAGTCGCCTTCAAGGTCATAGTATTCAAAAAACACCAGGTATTTGTGGAGGTCATGCTCGAATTCGCAACACGCGTATTCCTGTTTGGACATTAGTTTCTTTTCGCCAACAAGGTGCAGATAATACAGAACTACTGCGTAATTTTCCGAGTTTAAACCTTCAAGACCTCAACAACGCTTGGGATTATTACGAACATCATCGCTCAGAAATTGATTCTGCGAGCGCGTTACAAAATAATGAAGATGAGTAAAAATGCGATCGATGGCTAATCTTTGGCTTCTAACCACGCTCGCGCAATAATTGCAGATTTTCACGGAAAGTAATTGTGTTGGGATGATTTACCCCTAAACTGCGTTCAGCAATTTCCAAAGCTGTTTGATACAGTGGTTCAGCTTCCGCGTACCGTTCTTGGGAATAGTAGAGTACTGCCAGGTTGTTGTAACTGCTGGCGACATCGGGATGGTCTTCTCCCAGCAGCCGTTGCCTGAGTGACAATGCTGTTTGATACAGTGGTTCTGCTTCCGCGTACCGTCCTTGGGAACGATAGAGTACTGCCAGGTCGTTGTAACTGCTGGCGACATCGGGATGGTCTTCTCCCAGCAGCCGTTGCCTCAGTGACAATGCTGTTTGATACAGTGGTTCAGCTTCCGCGTACCTGCCTTGGGATTCGTAGAGTCCAGCCAGGTTGTTGTAACTGCTGGCGACATCGGGATGGTCTTCTCCCAGCAGCCGTTGCCTCAGGGACAATGCTGTTTGATACAGTGGTTCAGCTTCCGCGTACCGTCCTTGGTAATAGTAGAGTCCAGCCAGGTTGTTGTAACTGGTGGCGACATCGGGATGGTCTTCTCCCAGCAGCCGTTGCCTCAGGGACAATGCTGT
>NZ_JCACKA010000074.1:394543-496326 GCF_059505145.1 Mojavia sp. | reverse complement strand
AGTCTTTGAGGTGGATGAACGAGTCTTTGATACTCGTTAATGAAGCTTTGAGGGAGATGAACGAGTCTTTGATACTCGTTAATCAGTCTTTGAGGGAGATAAACGAGTCTTTGATACTCGTTAATGAAGCTTTGAGAGAGATGAATGATATGATGTTTGGCAAATCACCTTGAATATATCATTGCGAGTGGAACGAAGTGAAACGACGCAATCGCAAAGTTTTTGGGATTGCTACTCTTCTCCTGTCGGAGACGCTACGCGAACGAGAAGCCGCTCCGCGTCTACCCTTCGGTCGCAATGACGGTTATTTAAACGGACATGATATGAGTCTTTGAGAGAGATGTTGCAGTTCTAATACCAATTCAAATAATGTTTGCGACACATAAATTATTAGTGAGGGCACAATAATGTTGTGCCCCTACCCCCTGCTCCCTGCTCCCTGCTCCCTGCTCCCTCACTCCCTCACTCCCTCACTCCCCACTGTTTCAACTTACTTTGAGCAAACTTACGCAGTTGCTGATCTGGGTCATTTTCTGCTCTGTCATTTACCAGTGGTAGAGTTTGGGGATGATGAGAATATTGCTTGATAATTATCTCCATTGCTACTTGCCGGGGGTTGGTTTCGATTGTTCCCAAAATTCCTTCACTACGCTTAAATGGGTCATTGACAGCACAGTTGTAAAATAATTCAAAAATTTCAGGTTCATCTTTGAAGTGACGCGCTAATTCTTGCACTGCTACTTGGCGTACATCCCACCTCTGATCAGCAATGGCGCAGTCTTTAAGGATACTTATGGTGTCGATGTCATCTTTGAAGTGACGCGTTAATTCTTGCACTGCTGTTTGTCGCACATTCCCGGACTCATCAGCAGTGGCGCGGTCTTTAAGGATGCGTATGGTATCGGCATCATTTTTAAAACCCCGTGCTAGTTCTTCGACTGCTACACGTCGCACATCCCATTTATCATCAGCAGTGGCGCGGTTTTTCAGGATGCGTATGGTATCGGCATCATCTTGAAAGTTGCGTGCTAGTTCTTCGACTGCTGCACGTCGCACATCTGAATCTTCATCAGCGATCGCACAGTTTTTCAAAATGCGTATAGTATCGGTATCATCTTGAAAGTTGCGCGCTAGTTCTTCGACTGCTGCACGTCGCACATCCCACCTCTGGTCATTAATAGCACGGTCTTTCAGAATACGTATGGTATCGGCGTCATCTTTGAAGTTACGCGCTAATTCTTCGACTGCTGCACGTCGCACATACTCATTCTCATCAGCAGTGGCGCGTTGTTGCAAGAAGTATATAGTACCGGGGTCATATTTGAGGTTCCGTGCTAATTCTTCGATGGCGGCGCGTCGCACATCCCATCTTTCATCAGCAGTAGCACGTTGTTGCAAAAAGTATATAGTACTGGGGTCATCTTTGAAGTGACGCGCTAATTCTTGCACGGCTGCTTGTCGCACATCCCATTTCTCATCAGCTGTGGCGCGGTCTTTGAGAATTTGTCTGGTGTCGGCGTTATCTTTGAAGTGACGCGCTAATTCTTGTACTGCTGCAAGTCTGACATATTCATTTTGATCAGCGATCGCACCTTGTTTGAGAATTTGTCTGGTGTCGGCGTCATCTTTGAAGTGACGTGCTAATTCTTGCACTGCCGCAAGTCTGACATACTCATTTTTATCAGTGGTTGCACGTTGTTTGAGGATGCCTATGGTATCGGCGTCATCTTTAAAGTTTCGTGCTAATTCTTCGATTGCTGCACGTCGCACATCTGAATCAGAATCGGCAGTGGCACGTTGTTTAAGAATCCCTATGGTATCAGCGTCATGTTTGAAGTGACGCGCTAATTCTTGCAAAGCTGCACATCGCACATACTCATTCTCATCAGCAGTAGCACGTTGTTTAAGAATCCCTATGGTGTCGATGTCATCTTTGAAGTTTCGTGCTAATTCTTCAATTGCTGCACGTCGCACATCTGAATCAGAATCGGCGATCGCGCGGTCTTTGA
Organism: Mojavia sp.; assembly: GCF_059505145.1. Classification (NCBI taxonomy): domain Bacteria; kingdom Bacillati; phylum Cyanobacteriota; class Cyanophyceae; order Nostocales; family Nostocaceae; genus Mojavia; species Mojavia sp. Next base: position 494,317 of record NZ_JCACKA010000074.1, on the reverse strand, counting down.
GAATGGCTATAGTATTGGCATCATCTTTAAACCCCCGTGCTAATTCTTCAACTGCTACACGCCGCACATCCCACTTTTCATCAGTGGTGGCGCGGTCTTTGAGAATGGCTATAGTATTGGCATCATCTTTAAATCCCCGCGCCAATTCTTGCACGGCTGCACGTCGCACATACTCATTCTCATCTGTGGTGGCGCGTTGTTTGAGAAAAGCTAAAGTTTCGGGGTGGTCTTTCCAAGTATTGGCAACTGCTGTAATTGCTTGAGTGCGAATTTTTTGAACTAGTTTGGTTTCTTCTTGATCTCGGTAAGGGTCGTAATAGTACCAGAGGTCGTATTGAGTCAAATTCTTGAGCTGCTCAAATAATTTAGTAGCTGTTGATGCAATTACCAAGCGGTTTCTCACTTCTGCAAGGCACTTAGCTACTAAGAAGAGATTGATAAAGTTTTCCTTTTCACCGTTTTCAGCCATTAAGTATTCTAGAATTTCGCCGACAAATCTTGGTTCAATCATCCCGGCAATTAAGCGTAATACTTCATGCCAGGACTCATCCCGCCAGTGTTTGCCAAAGATGTCAATTTTGAGATTTTCTAGTGGTAGAGTTTGGGTTTCTTTAAATTGCCAGACAAGTTCCCAAGCACAGAAATATTCTAAAAATGTCCGATGTACAAAGGCGTAATACTCTGCACCCACAAAACACAAAATAAAGTTGCGAGTCCGCAGTTGGTTGATCATCACCCGCGCCACTTCTCTGGGTTTGTCAATCTCTATGCTTTTGAGGTAGCTAGTTAAAATCGTTTCTAAATCGCTGGCGCTGATCAAATTACCTGCCAAACCTTTGCCGCTGGTTTGCATCCGCGAAGCAACTTGACGCAACATTGCTTGCTTATCTTTATAATCAATGGTTTTCGGATCTAGTCGAGAATCCTCGATTAAAGCGCGTTCCACATCCCATTGATGCAACAGTACCCGTGATGCTTGGTTGTAAAGTTCTGGTCTATCTCTAGGCAGTTCTTGGTTACGGTTGAGAATTGCCATCATTGTTAACAGTAGCGGATTGCCTGCTAGTTCTGCGATCGCTGCTGATGTGTCAATTGCTTTTTGTAGTCGTTCCCGCTTTCTGATTTTTTCTACTGCATCGTTGAAGGTTAACTCATGCCAGCGATAATTAAAATCTTGAATTTGTTCTGGCTCTAAATCTTGCAGCATGAAGTGGCGAAATTCAGCATCTCGTAAGCGTTGCGGTTTGTAGCCGATGACGCGAGAAGTCACAACCACCCGCACCTTGGGATACTCATTAGTAAAACGATGAATTGCTGTAATTACATCCTCTCGCTTTCCTTGGTCGAAGACTTCATCTAAGCCATCAAACATGACTAAAGCATTACCAGCATTTAGCTGTTCTTGCAGTTGGTGTTGATTAAGATGGCAAATTGAACCAGGACTTTGATGGAAAAATTCTAAAAAATTCTTACAATGTCCCTCATTCTGATTTCGCATATAAGTGCGTAATTCAATCAGAAAGGGAATTGGCTGAGAAATGACATTGTTGAGTGGTGATTCTGCCCAATTTAACGCTAAGTATTGCAATAAAGTGGATTTTCCTGAACCAGGATCACCCAAGATAACTATATATTTATAATTTTGCTGGTCGTTGATTATATCTAAAACTGAGCGAATAGGCTGTTCAAAATAAAGTCTTTTATAATGTTCTAGAGCTTCTAGGTTAACTTCTCCTAATTGCTTGGCTTCTTTTAGCCGTTTTTGATGTTCTTTGGGTATTTCATGAATTTGTGGCAATAATTCACGAACTTCCCGCACATTTTGGGAAATAAAAATTCGCCATAACTTTAATTCGTTAGAGACTGAACCTGTAGTATCTAAACTATCTAATTTCAGATTGCTGTAGCGTTCTTTAATTGCTTCCTGATATTGCTGTAAATCAAAAGCAGGTATAATTCCCCCAAATACTTTAGTATTTTTTTCGATACTTTCGATATTTTGTGAATCTAGTAGAGAACGTAATTTATCTGACTCCCGAATAATAGCTTTAACTTTTTTGACATACCGTTTCCCAAGCTGCATCCAGCTAAATTGAGTTGGCAGAGTCAGCAAATCAAGGGAATACCAGATATTTTCTAAGGTTTTTGTATCTAGATTTTCGCAGTTGTATTCAAAGGCACTGCCTAGTATGACTTTGACATCTTTATGACTAATAAATTGTTTTAATGGTTGAATATACTGCTCGATATCACTTTCAGATACTTCGGCATCTTCTAATTCCTGCTGCATCAATTGAAAAAATTCTTTCAGTGCTTTGCCAGCAGCAATTGCAATATCTTCCTGTTTAAATTGCTGTAAAACATAGCTAGGAATCTTTTTTAATAAATCTTTAGCCCAGTCTTTAGCGGCATCTTTGGCTAAGTCTTCGAGAATAGGCTTAAAAGCAAACCCGACAGTCTGAGTTACACCCCAAACAATTAACCAGTCCATCATAGTACTCGCGCCTAATCATCTCTTGACTACGAGTATATCCATCAGCTTCAGATATAGTTATAGAATTTTTAATAATTAAAAAAATATTACATTTAAGGAAAGGCGATCGCTGTTAATTCTATGTATGGAGAGCAATTTCAAACAATATTAAAACTCAGCAAATCTATCAGTAATAACTATCTTCTCAAATATGGGGAAATTCTCGTACTTGATATTCTGCTGATTCTACTAACTTATAAGTGTCTCCCAATGCTTGGGCAAATTTATTTTCAATAGCTTCTAAATCTGTTTGGGGTATGGCTTGCCACTGTTCTCGTGATGCCCAACGAATTATAAAAATAACTTCTGTGGAGTCGTGGGGATTAATCCAAACTTCTTTACCTAGAAAGCCAGGATACTGAGCCAGGGCTGTTGTCCAAATTTCCGCATCTTTTTGGATACACTTTTCCCGCATATTGGGAGCAATTTTAAACTTTAACAGTTCGATAACCACTACCTTTAATTCCCTGTTTTTCCCACCCAATTTGCCAAAATAGAGTTGTAGGCTAGAATAACTACGCTTCCAGCATAGCTTGATTGCGTACATTCCAGAGCAAGGGTCGGTTGATTTAAAAAAAGTAACAGGAAGGGAAAATGGATAATAACAACAACTGGTTGCAACAGCTAATGATGCTGGGTATTGGCACTACATCTTTGGTAGCAGACAAACTGCGGCAAGTCAGCGATGACTTAGTTAAGGATGGTAAGCTCAATCCTGAGCAAGCTAAGGCAGTGATGGACGATATTGTACAGCAGTTGCGATCGGAGCAGGGAACCTGGGAAACCCAAATGCAACGGCAAATGCGTAATATGATGCAAGATTTGGGAGTAGCGCGTCAGTCTGAGGTGGACGAACTGCGGGGTAGAATAGACCGATTAGAACGTCAAGTGCGTGATTTAGAAAATAAGCTTTGGCGTTAAGATAACCTTTGTGATTTAAACTAATTGTGTTCTGTTAGTCATCCTATAACCAGACTACCTAATTAGGGAGGACTGATTTTGAAAGCAATTTTACTCAGCGTGGGGTTCATGCTGTTATGTGTTGTGGTTTTAGTGTTAGCACAAGTTGGTGGTAAACAGGATTCTGCCATTGCTGCTAATTCCTCTCAAACCACACCAGCACCCACTACCATCACTGAAAACAAAACCTTAATTGCAAATACTCCTATGTCTGATGCTAATGCTGTAACTACTCCCTCTGGACTGAAGTATATCGAGTTACAAGAGGGAACTGGGGCGACTCCTAAAGCTGGACAAAAAGTGACAGTTCACTACACCGGCACATTAGAGGATGGCACCAAATTTGATAGTTCACGCGATCGCAATCGTCCCTTCGACTTTAAAATCGGCGTTGGACAAGTCATCAAAGGTTGGGACGAAGGACTTAGCACTATGAAAGTAGGCGGTCGTCGTCAGCTAATTATTCCCCCAGAGTTAGGTTATGGCTCCCGTGGCGCTGGTGGCGTAATTCCACCCAACGCCACACTGCTTTTCGATGTGGAATTGCTCGACGTTAAGTAGCAATTACTATTGCTCAGTTATCAGTTATCAAGTTTAAAAACGGTCTCCAAGCTATTAATTTGATTGATGAAAAAAAAGTTTTTCTGTTCAATCTCATAACTAAAGTTAGACTATTCAATTGATAACTGATACTGATTTTCACAAACTGCAAATGACACAAAAATTGCAGAGAATAGCAACACAATAATTCACGAATTATTAAAGATTGCTATATCAATAATTATTTGGTCTAGCTAAATTTTTAAACTTTGTAAATTGCGGATCAAATAAAAGTTTAACGGTTCCCGTTGGGCCGTTGCGGTGTTTAGCTACTATAACTTCTGCAATGCCGCGATCGGGAGTGTCCTGATTGTAGTAGTCATCGCGGTACAACATAATTACCAAATCTGCATCCTGTTCAATTGAACCTGATTCTCTCAAATCTGACAACATCGGACGTTTATTAGTACGAGCTTCCACTCCTCGGCTTAACTGAGATAAAGCAATAACTGGTACAGATAATTCACGAGCTAAACCTTTAAGAGAACGCGTAATTTTGGATAATTCTTGTACGCGGTTATCGCCTCCCCCTTCCATCAATTGCAAGTAATCTATCACTATTAATCCTAATTCCAAGCCTTGTTCTGCTTGCAATCGCCTTGCCTGACTACGCATTTGTGTAACTGTAATATTCGGCGTGTCATCAATAAAAATTGGCATCTCTGAAAGCATACCAATAGCACGGCTTAAAGGTTCCCATTGCGCTTGACTGAGACGACCACTCCGCAAATAACCACTTTCAATTCCGGCTTCGCTAGCTAATAGACGTTGTACCAGCTGTTCTTTAGACATTTCTAAACTGAAAACAGCAACCGGAAATTTATGCGAAGCTGCAATATTGTAAGCAAGGTTTAAGCAGAAGGCTGTTTTTCCCATTGATGGCCTGCCAGCGACAATAATTAAATCAGAACGCTGGAATCCCGAAGTCATGGCATCTAAATCGTAAAAGCTGCACGTAATACCGGGTAGGGCAATACCTTGATTGCGCTCCTCAATATCTTGGAAATTACTAATTAGGGTGTCGCTAATGTGAACCAAACCTGATTGAGGACGTTCTTGAGTGACACCGAATACTTTTTGCTCTGCCTGATCTAAAACTATTGGTAACTCGGTTTCGGTTTCGTAACCAAGATGCACAATTTCATTGCCAGCTTTAATTAACTGTCGCCGCAGGTATTTTTCCATTACTAACCCTGCTAAGGCGTCAATGTTGACTGCTGACACTGTGCGATCCACAAGAGTAGCTAATTTATTTCTGCCGCCAATGCGAGCTAGGATATCGTTATCAGCTAGCCAACTTGTAACCGAGAGCAAATCTGTAGGTTTACCTTGAGCATGGAGGCGCAGCGCCGCTTGATAGATATCTTTATGAGCGTTAATATAAAAAGCTTCGGCAATGAGGCGATCGCTAACTCGACCAATCGCTTCTGGATCTAGTAAAATCCCCCCCAAAATAGCTTCTTCTGCTTCAATGTTTTGGGGTGGTAGGCGATCGCTGCCATCACCTTGAAAATTTAGTTCTTCAGCCATAGCGATTTTAAACTTGCGATTTTGAATTGGCGATCGGGGTTTCGCTATCTACCCTTATAATCCAAAATCTGCCGCACAAAGCTACTGGGGCTATTTTGTTAACAAGAATTTTTTTGGTCTTCTTCAAAGAGATTGATCACCACAGATCAACACAGATTGATTACACCTGTATGCATCTGTGGTAAAAAACGAAGAAATAGTTAGCTAGCTACGACTTCAATATCGACTTGTGCTGTTACTTCCGAAAACAGCTTAATCTCAGCTTTGTAAGTACCAAGGTGGTTAATATCGGGAATGGTAATACCACGGCGATCCACTTCTTGACCGGTAGCTGCTTTAATTGCATCTACAATTTCTTGGGTGGTAACTGTACCGAAAATCGCTTCATTTTCACCGACCTGTTTGGCAATTCTCAAGCTGGTAACTTTTTCTAGAGATGCCTTTTGCTCTAGAGCTTGTTGTCTGAGTTCTAATTGACGTTGACGCTCTTGCTCGCGGCGGCGTTCTACTTGCTTGAGAATACCGGGAGTAGCATGAGTTGCTAAATTCTTGGGAATCAGATAATTACGAGCATAGCCAGGAGCAACTTCCACTAAGTCGCCTAATTTTCCCAGCTTGCTAACATCCTGATTTAAAACTAACTGTACGCGTTTCACCATTTTCTTTCGTTTTTCCTGTAGAATCTCATTAATTTGGGTTTCAGCAGGATAGCTCACATATGTGTAGTTATATCCCAAGCTGCTTTGCTTATACCCCAAAGCTTACAGATCCTAGCGAAAGGCAGGGTGCGATCGCAACTATTAGCCAAAAAAATCGTGTTTGCTCACAATGACGCGATCGCCCGTATACTGCCAAGCCTGTTCTAAAAGAACAGGCTTCCTCGAGGCTCCACTTTGAGACAACCGCACGGAGTGCGGTTGGGCAGTAGGGCGCGCTACGCGATCGCCTGTTTTACCAAATCAAGACCTTGAGAGACTACCGCATCACGCCAACCCTGCTCCGCAGGTGCAAATACCTCCATCAGTCGCTGGCGTGTCCATTCTCTCGATGGATGATTGGTTGGTGCAAAAAAGTGGGCACGGTTTTCTGCCCGCAATGCCTCAACTACCTGGATCACAGGATAAGTGCCAAACTCTGCGGTGAGAAATTTGTAGTTGCAATTAGAAAACATTGCTTTACACCAAGTTCCTAAACCGCCACGAATTTTGTAGGCATTACTTCCCGGCTGATAAGGTTCGACCTCAGCACCAAATTTCTCAGTCAACCAGGAAGCATTTTCTGAGTCTGAAGAATCGTCAATAAAAAGTTTATAGGTTGCTTTCTTGCCAAGTCCTGTATGGAAGTCGATATGCAGCACATCTGTAGCATTATCAACCCATCGCGGAAGATTGGCTGCCAGAATTTGATAAGTCTTGGAAGGGCTATGTCCGCCAAAAAATAACCCTTGCGGAAAGTCGTATTGTCCTACAGGCAATGTATTAATTAAGGAAGTAATACCATAGCGGAGGATAGTGGCGATCGCTTTGACGAGAAACGGTTCAAAATGTGATGGAGGTGAAGACGGATTGAAGAACGTATTCAAATCACCGTACTTTGTTGGGCTACCTGTGTATTCTTCGCCTGGTAGCAGGAAATTACGGTTGAGATCGATATTATCCTCATTCCACCGCCTGCACCAAGCGAAACCGTAAGGATTTAAGGCGTGTAGTAACACTAAGGCAGTCCCCTGAGTTGCGCTCCAACTAGCAAGACCCTGCTCTAGCAAAGCACACTGGACAGCAGAACCGAAGAATCCTTCTACACCATGCAATCCACTAGAGACAACTACAACCTTTTGCAGATGGGGGTTGCCGAGAATCGCCACATCAATAGTCAAGTCTTCTCCATTTGGCCCAGTTTGCTCAATGGGGTATGCTTCCAAGCGACACCCTAACGCCAGCGCCGAGGTACGGAAACGATGCCGTGCTGTGGTGTAGTTCGGACAGAAAGTAGTGGCATAGGACATCTAGCGTTTGAAGCTTTAACTAAAATTTATCTTTCATTCCCCGTATACGTGCAAAAGTTTGCACTGGATCGTTACTCTTGGTAATCAATTGTAGTTGTGGCTGCTCCCAGCGTAAAAAAGGATTTGTACGTTTCTCCACTCCTAAGAGCGAAGGAACAGTGGCTTTCCCTCGACTACGGTAAGCCTTTACTTCGTCTAAGCGTTGTTGTAATTCGGTGTTGTCACGATCAACGGTAAGGGCAAATTGTAAATTTTTTAAGGTGTACTCATGAGCGCACCAGACGTGCGTATTATCAGGTAAAGAGCGAAGTTTATCCAAAGAGTTCAGCATTTGTGTAGGTGTGCCTTCAAATAAACGACCACAACCACCAGCAAACAAAGTATCGCCACAAAATAAGTCGCCGGGTTCGCCAGCTATTTCTGGGGGGAAATAGTAAGCAATGTGAGCGCGAGTATGTCCAGGAACAAAAATAACTTCAGCTACTCGCCCGGCAAACTGAACACGTGAGCCGTCTTGCAGAAATACCTGTTGTCCTGGAATTCTCCCCTGATCTTCGGCTCCACCATACACTGTCACCTTGGGGAAATGTTGCATTAGCTGCTGATTGCCACCCACATGGTCATGATGATGGTGGGTGTTAAAAATCGCTACTAACTCAGCTTTTAGTTCTACCAGTTGCTTTAATACTGGTTCTGCTTCTGCTGGATCAACAACAGCGGCGATATTTTGTATGCGATCGTACAGCAAAAATATGTAGTTGTCTGAAAGGGCCTCAAGACGAATGACCTGCATACCTCTATCTCTCTTATAAGTAGATGTTGAGTATTAATTGGCATTTTAAGCCCAGTAACCAACAACGCTATCTGTACCAAATGTATAAAGTATTTACATTTTACTTAAAATAGCTGTAAAAATTCATTAAATATAGCAACAAACAACAGTATATTTACTAATTAATGCCCAAAAAAGTGACAATTATTTGAATTTCTCAGTAATATTTCTCTGGGAAGAAGTGTAAATACGAAGTTAAATTTATTTTGTTCTTTTTAATTTCCAACTTACCGAAAAATTTCGGTATCGAAAACTAACAATATTTACGTTAGTTAGCCAACTTGAACAATTTTTAATATTAATGCGGCTCTGTTCTATATATTAAAACTTGGGCAAATACTGTCCTGATCAGGTACATTTACAGGAGATATATGAATTACCAACCATCCATATATACAATCAATACTCAAGCAGAAATAGCAGTTAAGCAAATTGTAGATCGAATTCTGATCTCAGGACGGATGAGCCGTCAAGACCATACTTTACTCACGTCCACTATTTTATCCAATGGTGATATTAGCGATGGAGAACGTCGTCAAATTAATCGCATCTTTGACCATATACAGACGGGACAGATAAAACTAGTTAACTGGTAATACAAGTTGATAACTATACAAATTTATGAAACCAAATCCTCTAAAGGCAATTGCTAGAAAGCACTAGATGCAAATCACTCAAAGCTGGCATTAGTAAATTTCACATGAAGATTATGTATGCTATCCTAAAATCAAAAAAATATTTAGTATAATTTATAGCAGTTAACTACGACATACTTATTAGTTAATTATTTATAAATATGTATATAAGTTTAACAATTAGTCAACAAGCTATTAATTGTTACTAATTCTGTAGATAATCTTTCCGGGCCGCTTATCTTACTATGTTAGTAAATAGTAGCGGCCAATGAAATTTTTACTTTAAAAATAATTAACCAATGTCTCCACTTGTATCAATTATTATTAATTGCTTTAATCAAGGTCATTACCTTGATCGCTCTGTCAAAAGCGTATTATCACAAACATTGGCAGATATTGAATGTCTGATTATAGATGATGGATCTAAGGATACTACTCGTCAAGTGGCTGAAAATTTGATGAATATCGATCCACGAGTTAAATACTTTTTTAAAGAAAATAGCGGGCTACCTTCCTCTCGAAATTTTGGCGCTCAACAGGCGCAAGGAGAATGGATTCAGTATTTAGACGCAGACGATTGGATTCATGAAGACAAAATTAGATTTCAATTAAGTTATTTACAGGATATTAATACCAATGAAGATATAGTTTTCTACTCAAATTATGAGCGAGTATTTATAGATGAGCAAGAAAATATTGTTAGGTCTCAGGAAAATATTATCGGTTCACTGGCTACATCTCAATTAATCCAACGTTTACTGATACCTGATTTTCTAACAGACTCACCTCATCCTTGTCTCCAGCAAGCTATGCTTCTAAAAAAAAGCATTTTGCATAGAACAAAGTTTCCTGAGCATCTTAAAGCACTAGGAGATAGATATTTTGCGATAGATATCTTAAGTGCAGGTGTCAAATTTATTTATACTCCTATGATTGGTGCTTACTACACAAAGCATCAGTCAAATCGAACCAATAATTGGAATTACATGAAGAAATATTACATTGCATTTTATGAAAATGTGGCAAAAAATTACCCATCTTTGAAACCATTTTTTCAAATAGGATTGGAATATTTACTAGAAGAAGCTATCCAAGAACAGGACAAAGAGAATTTTAATCAATTAATTAAACTAATCTCTACCCCAGTGCATCTATTTGATGGAAAAATAAAAATAAATAATAAATTTTCTATAAAGCTATTAAATAGATTAAGGACAATTACGCCTAATTTTTTATTATACGAAAAGTATCGAGGCCCACGTTCAAGAAAAATAATAACCTTCACGTCAAAAAAAATTAATTATTTAAGATCTGCTTTAAAATCGCCTTATAAATAATAAATTTAAAATGCTGTTTAAATATTAATTTAAACAAAATTTTGATAAGCTTGTATGAATACAAAAAAGTTCTGAATATCTCAAACTTTTATTAGTAAAGTAAAAAAATATTTTTGCAACCAGTATAATCGCACCTAATAGTGTTTATCATTGAAAATTTTGATTAATAAATGGCATATTCAACCACATCCGATGCTACAGAAGAATATAACTTAGTTTTTGTTGTCTAGGATTTCGCAAAGAGTTTGATGCTCAAAGCCATATATAGAGAGTTTGCAGCTTACTTCTAAATAAAATAGAGCAGATTAAAAAAACCATCAATTATATAAAAAAATAGCACTGCTAGCGTTTTTTTTAATTTTAAAGATTTGTTTGTTAATTATGAAAGTTTCATTAATTGTTAGCGATTTATCTGGTGGCGGAAGCGTCCGAGCTTTCTTACTTGCACAAGTACTAAAGATTCTTAATTATAAAGTAGAGATTATCGGCTTTAATTACGGAAAAGAAATATATGCAATTCCTCCTTCTGGAATTTCTGTTTTCTCTATTATCGGTACAAATTATCCTGATTTTTTAGGTTCTGCCCAAAAAGCTTTACAACAACTAGATGGTGATATTATTTATGCCGTAAAACCTAAACCCACAAGTTTTGGTGTAGCTCTATTAAAGAAATTTAGCAGTCGCCGTCCTTTACTTTTAGATATGGATGACTGGGAACTGAGTTGGTATGGAGGTTCTGAATGGAAGTACCGTCCCAGCGCTAAACAATTTTATCGGGATATTTTCAAGAAGGATGGTGCATTGAGATTTCCTGATCATCCGCTGTATCTCACATGGATGGAAAACTTAGTACGAAAAGCAGATGCAGTCACAATAGATACTCAATTTCTCCAACAACGGTTTGGCGGTGTTTATGTGCCTAATGGTAAAGATACTGCAATGTTTGACCCTGACAAATATGATCCTGAGTCTAGTAGAGAGCGTTATGGTCTTTCTAAATATCGAATTTTAATGTTTCCTGGGGCCCCAAGACCCCATAAGGGAGTTGAAGATGTTTTACTAGCCTTAGATATATTAAATCAGCCGGATTTAAGGCTAGTGATTGTGGGTGGTAATCCTTACGATGATTATGACGATAAACTCATTCAAAAATGGGGACATTGGATTATAAAGTTACCAAAGTGTCCTGTAGAAGTCATGCCAGAGATTGTGGCAGCTGCTCACATTGTAGTTGTTCCTCAGCGAGATACCTTAACTTCTCGTGCCCAATTCCCCTTAAAGTTGACAGATGGAATGGCAATGGCTAAACCTGTATTATCAACACGAGTTGGAGATATCTCTACAATTCTAGATGAAACTGGTTATCTAGTTGATCCTGGTTGTCCCGAACAACTTGCTGAAAAAATCCAATTGATATTTGCAGATTTAGAGCAAGCAAACAACTGCGGCAAAAAGGCTAGAAAAAGATGCGTAGAAAAATATAGTTTAGAAGCAATGGCATCTACTTTAGCTGATGTAATCCTGCGTTTGTAAACATTCATAGGGTTGGGATGGAAATGTAAAACTAACTAAATTTATTTTAATTAAAAAATCTAGTATTTGTACTATAGCGATTCTATTTTATTTGTGTAAATCTCTTGAAATAACCACTAATATGCCCTTTGTAAAAGAAAGGTCAGTCATAATTTCATGAATTATCTATAATTGTCTAGTATTTTTAATTTTTTTATCTACATAAAAAAGTATGAGTTGGCATTACTAAGTTTTACATGTCTGATGAGATCTGCTTCAGCAATAAATTTATAAATAATGTGAAAAAAACTAGCCACCTGCGCTCTAAACCATAATGTCTACAAGCAAGCTAATACTAAAATTTGTTCGTCCCTATCCAGGCAGAATATTCCTCACAATCCTGTTGGGATTTTCTGGAGCTTTGTTTAATGGTGTAGGTACGGCAATGATTGTGCCAGTAATTCTCAAAATTGTAGGGCAATCAGTTAATTTAGCAGGAGCGCCGGCCATTTTTCAAACGATAGTATCTCCTTTTGATAGCTTGCCGGAAAATTACCGCTTAATACTGATGTCTAGCGCAATTATATTTACGATTATTTTAAAAAATTTGGCAAATTATGCTAGCTCTTTGACATCAAGCTCTTTAACGCGATCGCTGACATCAGATATGCGAGAAGCAGGATTGCGTTTATTACTAGAAGTTGATTTAGATTATTATACCAAGATGAAAGTTGGCGATATAATCAACAGCCTTGGTGGAGAAATTAGCCGTACTGCTAGTGCAATTGGGAGTATAGCCAAGTTAATTATATTAGTAATTACAATTTTAGTTTTTACTATTATATTGCTGTTAATATCCTGGCAGTTGACAATCGCTTCTACGATTTTGCTATCTTTGGTAACATTAATCAACCAGTATGCCATTCACCGCTCCAGAGATTTTGGCAAACAGCTTTCAGAAATGTCTAAATCTTATTCTATTCGGGTGCTGGAAACACTAAGTGGTATTCGCCTGGTCAAGGCAACTGGAAATGAAGAAAGAGAATATAAACGCATTAAACAGTTAATTAGAGACAGAGAAACGGCAGATTTTCAATCTCAGGTAAATTCTGAAGCTATTGGGCCAGTTAGCGAAGTAACTGGGATTATAGCCTTAATACTGATTGTCTTATTGGGGCGCACCTTATTTGTAAACCAGATTAATTCACTTTCTGCCGTATTGCTCACATATTTATTGGTGCTACTGCGACTACTTCCTTTAATTTCTCAATTAAATCTTCTTCGTAGTAGCTTTGCCAATACCTCTGCCAGTGTAAATATTGTCACTGACTTTTTAAGACATGATAATAAGCCGTTGATGGGAAGCGGTACGATTCCTTATCAAAAATTACGAGAGGGAGTGCATTTCAATCGTCTCTGTTTTTCCTATCCTAACCATAAGAGCTTGGTACTTCAGAACGTGGATTTATATTTACCACAGGGTACTACTCTAGCTTTAGTGGGTGGTTCTGGAGCAGGTAAATCAACAATGGCAGACCTCTTACCCAGATTTTATGACCCTACGTCTGGCTGTATTACCCTAGACGGTACAGATCTGCGGGAGTTCGATTTGAAATCGCTACGCAAAGCGATAGGAATTGTCAGCCAAGATACTTTTCTGTTTAATGACACGGTGCGGAACAACATTTCTTATGGACGACCAGAGGCTACTGACGATGAAATTCTGACAGCGGCAAAACGTGCAAACGCCTATGAGTTTATTTGCAAATTATCTCAGGGATTTGACACCTTTATTGGCGATCGCGGCGTGATGCTATCTGGTGGACAAAGGCAAAGATTAGCGATCGCTCGCGCATTACTACAAAACCCAGAAATTTTGATTCTGGATGAAGCTACCAGTGCTTTAGATACCGTTTCCGAACGCTTAGTACAAACTGCACTCGATGACCTCAGCCGCGATCGCACAACCCTAGTAATTGCTCACCGCCTTTCCACAGTCCAAAAAGCAGATCAAATTGCCGTCTTAGATCAAGGACGTGTAGTAGAGGTAGGAACTCATAACGAACTTTTACAAAAGGGTGGTTATTACTCACGTCTGTACTCAATGCAATTTGCTGATCATCCTGAAGTTACAGTTAAAAGTAATCAAAGCTTGCTTCGCATCTGTCATGAAATTCGCACACAGATGAACTCGATGATTGGGTTACTGCACTTATTAATTGATGGACTAGCAGAAAATTCTCAAGACCAGCAAGAATTAATAGAAGAATCTTATAAATCAGCCAGGAAAATTCTTACTACTATAGATGTTTTTAACGATATTATTAACTTGCAATTTTCAGGACAATTTTTCTCAGATTCCGAGCAAAATCATAACACCATAATTAATTATTATCAAATTTTTGGGCATCTCTCCAATGAATTTCGGACTTCTCTTAACACTATAATTGGCTCTCTGGGCTATCTAGCTGATAATTCGTTATGTACACCTAGAGAGCTAAAACAATTAATTACAGAATCTTATGAATTTAGTTTAGATTTAGTCGATAAATTAGAAAAGTTCGAGAATAATATTTTTTAAAATTTTAGGTAATTTTTGTTATCTGCTAATTTTAATATTAACTAAGGCTATAAAGAAAAGTAAGTAAAATGAATATTAAAACTGTAGGTATGATTAGCAGCTATCGAGGTTTGGAAAATAGAATTGATTGGCTGTGGCAACAAACCCCAAAGCAATTTGGAATTTGGGGTAATATGCAAATGCTAGCAGCATCGCCAAAACCAGATTTTCTACTCATGTATCAGTTTGATTTTCCCCAAGTAACTCCACGGCAATCTTGGTTGAATAAATTTTGCAAACATCAGCAAAAATCAGAAAATAATATTGAATCTCTACTACGAGGCGTTAATAAAGAGCAGATTATTTATTTGCTTAGAGAACCACCTTTAGATGAAATTGTAGAAATAAATAAACATAATTATCAGCAAGCCCAGAAATATTGCGCCTATGTTTCTGGGCCAGATGATTTTGCTCCTATTCCCGGCTATATGCCTGCTATTTGGTATCATGGCAACTCATTTCGAGAATTAAATGAAATGCCAATACCTGAAAAAGTCTTACCTTGTAGTTGGATTACTTCTGGGATTAGCCGCACAGCTAATCATCGTCAGAGGTTACATTTTTTACAATCGCTACAATCAAGCGATATTAAGTTTGATTTGTACGGACGCAACTTACCTAAATGGTCAAAAACATCCGGGGAATTAGGTAGCAAATGGTATGGTATGGCTCCATACTATTACAATTTGGCAATTGAAAATTATGCCGACAATAACTGGTATGTTAGTGAAAAATTGTGGGATGCTTTACTCGCATGGTGTTTGCCAATTTACTATGGCGGGCCAGCTGCTGATAAATTATTGCCGCCAGGAAGTTTTTTGCGATTGCCGAGTTTGGATGAAAAAGGCATTGCTTATATCCAAGAAATGACTGCTACTCCTGATGCTTGGTATGCTGCCAAAGATGCGATCACGGAAGCTAGACAAATTATCCTACACAAACTAAATCTGCTCAACTGGTTATCAGAATTTACCGCAAAATTTTCTCTCTAAATATTGGATTTTTATATGGATGGTATTTGTACTCTCGCTAACGACCGAGTTTATGACCAACTAATTGCTCTACTTAATAGTATAGAAGCAATTTATGGGCAAGAAATGCCTGTTTGTATTTACCCTTATGATGAGAATACAGCACGAATTACTGCGGAAATTACTCACCGTCCTCATGTGCAACTTTACGATAATCAAGATTCAATGCAGCAATGGGATGAGTTTGTTCGCAATATTTGGGATGCCCACCCTTCTGCCCAAAAACAGTGGTTGAAAATCAGTAATGACAAGTATTATCGAGTCGGTACTCATAGACGTTTCTGTGCTTTTGACGGCCCTTTTGACCGTTTTGTCTACATGGATGCCGATACGTTATTAATGAGTCCACTAGAGGAAATTTTTACACAGCTAAATCAGAATGACTGGGTAGTATATGATTTTCAATACTTAGATATAACTCATGTTTATAACCAATTAGCACCGAAATTAACAGAAATATTTACACCGCAACAACTGCAAACAGAAATATTCTGTTCTGGTTTTTATGCTTCCAAAAAAGGCATATTTAATGCCCAAAATCGAGATATATTACTAGATAAATTACGCCAAGGTGAAGCTGAGGTTCTGTATTCTATGGCTCCTGACCAAACTGTTCTTAACTACATGGTAATGCGGTCAGGCATTTCTAACTATAATTTAGCCCTGCATCTTTCTAATAGTGAGAAGACAGGCTGTTGTGTAACTTCTACTCATTTTGAAACACGAAATAATATTTTGTATGACAAAGGTAAGCAATTAACTTATCTCCACTACATTGGTTTATCATCTAACTTGTTTACACAAGTTTGCCAGGGAGAAAATATTGATTTTCCCTATCGAGATATTTTCTTGCATTATCGTTATTTACATGAGCCAGAAAAGCGACCAACATTTACGAATAAACCCAAAGTTTATAATGAGCCACCAAGTTTAAGTAAACGGATTTTCAGAAAATTAGGATTAAAAGGCTGAGGTAAAAATAATGAGTCGTGGAATTTATATTATTGCTAATGATAAAGTAGCAGATCATGCGATCGCCTTACTCAATAGTATCCGATTGCATGATGCAGACACACCAATTATAATGATTCCTTATGATGATAATTATCATAATATAGCAGCTACACTTAATAAATATTATGGAGTAGAAGTTTATCAAGACTTAGATTTTATTGACCGCCTTGCTCAAAAATTACATCAAACATTTGGTGGTAAGTTTTTCGCCCGCCCCAACCAATTTCGGAAACAAGCTTGTTGGTTCGGCCCATTTGATGAATTTTTATATATTGATACTGATATTGTCGTCTTTGAGAAAATAATTGATAATCTTAGCTATCTAGATACAGCTGATTTTATTTGTTGCGATTATCAACATTTAGGTGGAATTAAAAATGTTTTTACCCCTCAAGTATTAAAAGATAAACTCTTTACTGAAAAAGAAGTTCAAGATATTTTCAATGGTGGTTTTTGGGGTTCTAAGAAAAATTTAATTTCGGAAAATGATTTGTACGATATATTCACCGAGTGTGCAGATCATCCAGAATACTTTGATTTTTCAGAAAAGACTTCTGATCAACCAATTATTAACTATATGCTGCTCAAGCGGATTACGCACCGCTTCAATATTGTCCGCAGAGAAGGCAAAGCGCCTGGAAATTGGGCGGGGACTCCCTATTTCCAGGCTCAAGGCAAAATTTTATTTGATCCTACAATCAATCAGCCTCTACAATATCTTCACTGGGCGGGTATTCGTATTCAACCCGGTTGTCCCTACTGGGAGATTTGGGAAAATTACCGAAATTTGAATCCGGCATTACCACAGGTAGTTATGCCAGCAGTTATAACCCAAACTCAGTGGCAGCAAACATTTAGTAAATTTAAAAATAAAATACGTACTGGATTTTTCAGCAATAAGTGATTTTTAATCCTTGTTTTTAAGCAGTTTGCAATAAGTAAATTTAAATAACAAGCAAAAATATGCGCTTGTATGATTAAATTTACTTTCAGGGTATGTATAAAATTTTTCTCACTATAGTGAGAAAGAGAGATAAGTCTATTACTATAAAATAGTAAAATCGGCAAAGTCTACACAAAAAAATTGTTCAATGCAAGTTGATACTTCCATTTTGGGATAATATTTTACTTGCAATGAACATTTACGTTAATTTTTCTAATATTAAGTTTTTTCTATTTCTAAGACAAAGAATCTAAATCTAGAGATTGCATTCCTCGGCGCTCCGCAAAATCCAGCATACTTCCTAATTGTAACCAAACTAACAAACAAGTCAGCAAACTTACAGGCAAGCCAATTCCTAAAGCCAGCAAGGTGGGAAAGCCAAATATTTCTAAACCTGATGAGAGAAATAAGCAAACACCGCCAGTTATACCTAAAAATGGCACAAGCAGTTGTTTCAAAAAAGAACGTGGTTTAATATTTTCTACCCGTACACCGGAGGGGTTGGTGTGGGCATTGCTTGCCCATTTTTGAACAATTACTTTTAAAGTGCCAGATAGTGCTATGCCAGAAGTTAATGCTGTCAAGAAACCAACAAGTAGTAGGAAATATGGCGGTTGCAGAGGGTAATAGTACATGAAAACTCCTGATTGGTAGGTAAATTTAAAAGTAATTGTGCGCTTTTACTTGTTAGTTTCGACCTTGTGCTTGATTACCACCAAAAGAAATAAAGGATGTGGCTTTTGGCAGGATAGCAGATGCACCTTCTTTGGATAACTCTGTTAAAAAGCCGATCGCTACACTAAATAAACGATTGGGTTGTAAGTCATCTTTTACCAGATTCCACAGGCGTTGGACTTCTTCCGTATGTAGGCGGTCATCCTCAGTTAGGGCTAGCACCAATTGCCGTCGGAGAAACTTACCTTCTTCAGACAACAGAAATTGCAACCCCATCTGTGCTGTAGGTAGTACATCAAAGTTGTCATCAGTGCGGGCGATCGCAATTAAATTCTCCAACCTCTGCCACTGGAACTTACCATCTTTGAACAGCACATTTAATAACCGCCGCCGTAATTCGGGAGATTCTCCTGTCAGCAACCTTCTTGCTATGTAGGGATAACCCACCTCAACAATTTTGAAATTTGGATTGAGGCTAAGGGCAATACCTTCTTGGGTTACTAGCGAACGAATAATTAAAGCAAACTTCGCTGGAACTCGGAAAGGATATTCATACATCAGTTCCGAGAACTCATCGGTAATGGTTTTGAAGTTAAAATCTTTGACGTTTTTGCCAATGGCGTTGCCTAATACCGCTTCCAACGCTGGTACAATCGGGCAAATGTTTGTGTCTGGTGTCAAAAATCCTAGTTTTACAAAGTCTTCTGCTAAGTCGGTGTAGTCTTTATTAACCAGATGCACTAACGCATCTACAAGTGTTTCTTTGGTAGTTTCCTCCAACTGATCCATCATGCCAAAATCGATGTAAGCCATGCGTCCATCAGGCATAGCAAATAAATTTCCGGGATGGGGGTCAGCATGGAAGAAGCCGTGTTCCAATAGCTGTTGTAAACCTGAGGTCACACCAATTTTGATAATTTCCTCAGGGTCTAAACCAACTTCGCGGATGCTTTTAGTGTCTGTCAGCTTGAAGCCGTTAATCCATTCGAGGGTTAAAACACGGCTATTAGTATAACGCCAGTAAATACTAGGGACTTTTACACTGGGGTCGTTGCGGAAGTTGTGTGCAAACTTTTCCGCGTTACGGCCTTCATTGATGTAATCAATTTCTTCAAATAACTTTGTGCCAAACTCGTCAACAATTAAACTGAGGTCATGACCGAGATTGAGGGGTAACCAAGGAGCAAGCCAACTTGCTCCCCAACGCAATAGGTAGAGGTCGCGTGTTAGAACTGGGCGTAAGTTGGGGCGTTGCACTTTCACTGCCACTTCTTCTCCACTGAGCAAACGTCCACGATAAACTTGACCCAAGCTTGCAGCTGCTACCGGAGTAGGTGACAATTCGCTAAAAATTTCGTGAACTGGGCGAGTAAGTTCAGTTTCGATAATGTGATAAGCTAGTACGTTATCAAAAGCTGGCAATTGGTCTTGCAGCTTCACCAACTCTTCTAAGAAGTCTTTACGTATTAGATCGGGTCGTGTTGATAGGGATTGACCAACTTTAATAAAAGTGGGGCCAAGCCGGATGAGCAGTTCTCGCAGCTGAGTGGCGCGTTTCTTCTTGTTTTGCTCGACTTGATTTTGCCATTCATCCCACTTAAGACTAATAATAAATCCAGCAAAAGACCAGATAATTCTCAGCAAACGCCCCCAGGCAAGCCAAGGACGATAACGATAATAACGAGCGATCGCGTCTGGATTATACTGCCTTAGTTGAGCAGATTGATACTGACCCACGCCTTTATTTGCCTCTTCAACTGGGAATTACACTTTTTTGTTTATTTCCAGACTTACAAGCTACTTGCAAGTACAGGATATCGATAGTTTTTATAAAAAACGATTAAACTTGACCCAACTTCTGGGTAGTATTTGTAGCGATATAAGCCTACTTTACTGCCCAGATTATTTTATCTTTTTCTTAATTCTACTTTATAAAAGTACAAATATTCTCTTTTTACCAGGATTTTGTGCGCGATACAGCAATTCAGTATCTACCAGGATCTAGCCACTAATAGGATTTTGCTAATCCAAATGTGGATGGTAGCCAGGTCAATGAAGCGTCATAAACTTTTTGACTTTCCACCTAACGAGGCGATCGCAATCCTTGCGCTTCCCCAAGCGGCGCTTGGGGCAATGGAAACTCCGTTTGCATTCAGGCATATACGGGCGATCGCACGCAAGGGTTCTGTTAAACTTTAGCCGCAGCAGGTGTTGGTAAACTCACTTTTAATCGCTTAAACATCGCTTCCCGTGCTTGCACAGCTAGAGTATCATCCAACGGTTCCAGGGTAATCGGCTGCTGATACTTCAGTCGTAACGCTGTTTGAATTAACCAGTCAGCGACAAAGGGATTTTTCGGTAACAGTGGCCCGTGGGAATAGGTGGCTATAGCATTCTGATAAAATGCTCCCTCTGTGCCATCTTCACCATTATTTCCTAAGCCGTGTACGACTCGCCCCAAAGCTTCTACTTTCCCCAGCTTGGTGCGTCCGCCATGATTTTCAAAGCCAACCAAATACGGTGTGCTACCCGTCATCGCTTTTAAATCTTGGGCTAAACGAGTGGCTGTAACTTCAATCACTAAGTTACCAATGCAGCGTTTAGTATTTTCACCAGGATGCACGGAGACTAAATCAAGTATTCCCAAGCCTTCAATCCGGTGTCCCAAACCGGGTTCATAATAGTGTCCTAGTAACTGAGGGGAACCACAGGTAAATACGCCTGGTGTGCCATTTTCAATTTTTTCACGCATGGCGTCGGCTTTTGCGCCTTGCAAATCACGCATGACAATTTCTTGCTGACGGTCTTGTGCCCCACCACCTACAATTAAATCTACGATTTTAATATCTTCTGCTGTAGCGTTTTGATCCAGGGGTAATACTTTAACGTTGTACCCCCGCCACTGAGCGCGGCGTTCTATAGTAATAACATTACCGCGATCGCCATAAGTACTCATCAGTGTTGGATACAACCAACCAATTGTGATTTCAAATTTTTGAGAACTCATATAACCTCACATATATTGATAATTCATAACTTTTTCTCCTTATAGTTTGGAGAATCCGGTCTATATCCAGAGTTTGCGTAAGCATATCGCACATTTGCCATACTTGGTATATTTATACGTTAAAAACTTGAATCTAGTCTTTAGCCTCTAGAACGTACCTATAAAATAAATCTTAAATTGCGTAGGCTGAATGATTCCCTCTTTAATACGTTATTCGGATACACAGTTGATAATGGCTACTTATAGCATTGCTGAGGATTTCGTATTTTATGTAACAGTTTTGTTGTAACATTTTGCAGATAATCCCAAAAGAGTTATCAAGGAATTTCAAAAATCAGTTTCACTTTTCCTGTTAAGCCGTAATATTACAGATTGGCATAGGTTTGTTTCACAACCTGAAAATTGTTATATGGATTGTAAAACTGCTACATTAGTCTACCAAACTGAGAATCATCTCGAAAAAATTCGTGAGATTTTTCCAGAAGCATGGAGTTTCTTGGAAGAGCAATCTTTTGCTTATATTCAAGGTAAAAAAGACAATTTTGATTCTGCTGTTAAAGATTTAGTTGGTGAAACCAATTTCAAATTTAGAATGGTTCACCGTGATGACAAAGACCAACTGACCAAAGACCTCGCAGAATTATTAGGAGATATTACCTCTCGCTTACTTTTGGAAAAACATTTTTCGCAATTAGTTGGTCAACAAGTGTTTTTTAGTACTATTTGCTGTAGTAGCCATCTGACAACTGACCATAAGTTGACTTTAGAAGAGGTTCTACCAATCCAACGTGCAGCCGTTAAGCTGCAATAGGTTAGGGACTGACGATTAGGGATAGGGATTAAGGTATTGAGGTGTGAGAATTTCCCAGTACCCAGTCCCTAGTACCTAGTACCCAATTAAAGAATTTTCCGACCAGTTAATACTTCGCGTACACTCAACATAGCTGTATATGTTGGTAATATATGTAGCGTTTCATTGTTGGGTGTATGCGCTAAGGCTGTGTTAATAGCCTGACGTAAATCTTCTTCAACAATCAGATTACAATTGTTTTGAGGTTTGGGTTCGCTATAGCGTAAACGTAAGGCCATATCATAAGCGCGATCGCCACTAACTACTAAAGTACCTCCACGCTGAACTAATTTTTCTGTATCTACATCCCAAATCCAAGATACATCTTCGCCATCTTGAACTCGGTCATTTAAAACTAACAAAGTAGTTTTATCTGAACTTTGAGTGACTACGCGAATTGTTTCATTAGTTCCTACAGGATTTTTGGATAATAAAATCCTTACCTTTTTACCGTTAATTTTTAACTCTTCAGCACGGCCGAAAGCTGCTTGGAAATGGGGAATTGTATCGCGGATAGTAGCTTCATCAATTCCTAATTCTTGAGCAGCGGTGGCAGCAGCTAAAGTATTATATTTGTTGTATAAACCAACAAGAATTTGCGGCCATTCGCTGCTATTAAGGCTGGGTTGACTTCTACTAAAGCCGCAATTAGAACAGCTATATTCGCCCATGTGGGATAAATACACACCTTTGTAGTCTAAAGCTTGTCCGCATCTGGGGCAATATATAGAATCAACAGCATGAGGAATTGCTTCTAAATACTGATCTGGTTCACTCAAACCGAAAAACGAAACTCGCTGTTGGGATAATTGTTGACCGAGATGGCAGATTGTTGGGTCATCAGCATTGGCCACTACAATGGTTTGGGGTGGTAAAGTAGCGATCGCACGTCCCCACCGTTTACTAATAGTATCTACCTCCCCGTACCTATCGAGTTGGTCGCGGAACAAGTTTAAACATAGAATGAGCTTTGGCTGAATTGGTGCTAGTACTCTGGGTAAGATGTTCTCATCAACTTCTAAAATGGCGTAGTCAACATCTAAGCTGCCCAGTAAGCTAGCATTGTCCATCAACGCTGTCATCAAGCCATTTTCCAGATTTGCGCCTGTTGAGTTGTGAGCAACGCGGTAGCCTTTGCGTTCTAGTATCTCTCTTAATAGCAGCGATGTTGTGGTTTTACCATTAGTACCAGCAATCAGAATTGCCCCTTGTTTTACTTGCTGGCTCAATAATTGTAAGAGTTGAGGTTCGATGCGACGGGCAATAGAGCCTGGTAATACACTAGCAGCACCTAGACGTAGCGATCGCACTATAAATGTCACGCTTTTTGCTACAGACACCGCGAAACCAAGTCTTAATCTATCTATAAGTTGTATTTTGTTTCTCACAGTAGTTAGCTAATAGCCTTAAGTTTTAAATTAATTTTGTGAGTTTAGCGAATCCTAACTCAAAACACCAGCCGATATTGAGTATAGGGAAAATTATTTTTAATATTTACCCCCCAGTCCCCAGTTCCTAGTCCCTAGCCCCCAGAGGCGTTATCTTAAAAAATAGTGCTTGGACGTAATAATATATCCAGCGCTGGTTGCTGAATTCAGCACAAACTTACAAATAGTAGCTCTCAAGGTTCCTTTTGATGAATGGCATAAAGTTTCTTTTTTTACAACAAAAAACTGACTGGCGGCAGTTAGTTTCCAAAGCTTTGATGCTACTTGCTTGCCTGTTCATTTTAAATATGCAACCAGCATTTGCAGGTATTAAAGATGACATTTATGATGGCAATATCTTTGTGGTTTATGCTGGTAATGGTTCACTAGTCCCCCCGAAACAGACACTGGCACAGTCTTTAGAGATGCATAAGCCGACAGTGTTAGCTTTCTATGTAGATGACAGCAGAGATTGTAAGGAATATGCCATTGTAATTTCACGGATACAAGAATTCTATGGACGTGCAGCAGAAATTATTCCGATTAATGTAGATAGTATCCCATCCAAAAAGGACTACAACGCCACAGAACCTGGATATTACTATTCTGGAAGCGTTCCTCAAGTTGTAGTTTTTGATCAGTCGGGTAAAGTAGTCTTGAATCAGAAGGGTCAAGTGCCTTATGAGGAAATTGACGATAGGTTAAGAGAAGTGTTTTATTTATTACCACGCTCCGAATCAGTGCAGTTAAAGCGGCGCGCCTTCAATGAGTTCAGTGGTGAGTTAAGTAAGTAACATTGGAGGTAGACCAATTTGGTCTGCCTCGATTTTTAGTGCAATCTGATACTACATTCTCAATTACCCAAAGGATAATATTTAAATATCTACCTTAATCAACATTTATAGCCTACAGTCCCTAGCAAACGACTAATGCTAATGACTAATGACCCTCCGGGTTCGTCAGTTGCTCATGGGAAAAATCCCCAAGATCCCACTGACTCACCAATGACTAATTAGAGTGTGTTCTGATGTCAAAGGTTTACACTACCGAGGAACTCATCCAAATTTTAGCAGCCGAACGACAAGCTTGCCTCAAGGGTGAACGCTTGAAGTTAGAGGTAACTGTCTCTGGCAATCCTTTAATTGACCAGTTTATCAGAACCGATGGGTTGCAAAAATTCACTGCCTATCAAGATTTTAAAGCTGCCATTCACGAGTATCAAAGAGAAAATCACGTGTCAGGAATTATCTGGCACGAAGTGAATGTCAAAGGTAAATCTTTGCACTATCCAAAAGTAGATAGTGAGTTAATTGCTTTAGACAGAGACTTGAAATTATTACAAGCTACAAAAAATTCTATACTGGAATTCTGGTATGAAGTCACAGTAGAGATGGACTTATACTTGAGTTTTAATAACAGCAAACAATACCAACAAATTACCACAAATGATGTTAAAAGAATTGCCCAAAGAACAGAATGGGCAAGTTTATGGAAGTGGGAAAATTCTAACTTCTTGGAAATAATTTTGCAGTTAGGATGGGGTAAACCAGAAGAAGCCTATTATAAACGTGGCAGACCGCACTCTGGTAGTGAGTACATTCATGCGGTAAAACCTGGCAATCGTCCTATTGGTTGATTGAGAGCTAGGATAAGAATGCTGAAATCTACGTCAAAATGCCGGACAAAATTGCGACAAAATTGCATTTACTTTCATTAAGTATAAAGGCACTGTATCTGTAGCATAAATTTCACCTGTACAGATAAGCTGTAGCATGAAAGTACGCGAACTTATCAAGCGACTAGAAGTGGATGGTTGGTATTTGGCTAGAACTAGAGGTAGTCATCGACAGTTTAAACACCCTGATAAACCTGGTACTGTAACAGTGTCTGGAAAGCCAAACGTAGATGTGCCAATCGGTACTCTAAAAAATATCTGGAGACAGGCTAAATTGGAGGAAGACTAATGCGTTACACAGTTGTGATTGAAAAAGGAGGAACTAGTTATGGCGCTTATGTCCCTGATTTACCAGGTTGTGTAGCTGTTGGTGAAACCTTAGAAGAAGTTAAAGCACTGATTGCGGAAGCTATTGAATTTCATATAGAAGGAATGCTGGAAGAAGGTTTACCTATTCCCAAACCTACAAGCATCGCTCATGAGGTGGAAGTTTTAGAAGTATTAAATTAAGATTTTCTCTAAGAAAAATACATTAAAAAACTGATTTTTCATAGCTAAAATTGAAAATATTTATGCTTAAAAAGTTAGGAGTTAGAAATTTTTAACTCTTCACCTCTAGCTCCTAACTTTTTAAAATTTTAAACTCCAAGCCGCGAAAGCTAAAGCACCCCAACCAGCAAGAAATGCTGCTCCTCCTAATGGTGCAATTGCGCCCAAAGATTTAACCCCAGTTAAGCTAAGAGCATACAAACTCCCTGAGAAAATAGCAATGCCAATAATAAACAGCCAACCACTTGCTATTAAGGTGGCTGGAGGCGACTCAGTGCGGCTAATTAGTACTGCTACTAGCAAAAGTGCTAGAGCGTGGTACATTTGGTAACGAGCGCCAGTGTCAAAGATTTCTAGCGATCGCTCAGTAATTTTTTCCCGTAAGGCATGGGAAGCAAAAGCACCAGCGGCAACAGATAAACCGCCTAAAAAGGCGGCTATACTTAAAAAAATCTGCGTCATTAGACCTAGCCGTAAATTGCGTAGAATTTAGCGAGGTAAAGGTATCAACCCTTAACTGGGATTGAAATTAAATCTCAAAATGATATGATATAGCGCCATCCTCGGTTACTTTAAAATTAGCATTGAATTCTTTAGCTTTCTCATCTAAATATTGTCTAGCGGCGATCGCTGGTAGTTCCGATTTCATGGCAAAGCTCACAACAGTCATTCGCCCTTTATTTTCTTGTAACATTTGATAAAAAATCGATTGGAGGCGATCGCTCGCTTGTTGATTTATCGCCTTTTTATGTTGCCTACTTTGACTATATAATCCTAAACTGAGCCATCCCCCTAATATTAAAGTAGGAACACCAAAAATTAGACTTTGCCTAGCTGTGATATCGAGTAGATAAAGAGCGTCTTTATTTACAAATTCCTTCACATAGTCTTCTTCCTCTATAGCTGTTGAGATTGGCTTTAACATATTATGTTTCTCAATTCCTGCTGAGATGGATAGCGTTAAAAACATAAATCCGAGTGTGAGTAGCCAACCGGCAGCCAATTTTTCAGCAGTCTTCATAGTTCTATCTCAGATTTGAACCTTGTTTGCGATTTTAACCTCACTTTGACTCAGGTTCCAGTAATTGCAAAAATTTAGCAATGATTTTGTGAAGCAACCATGGAATATTGGTGTGCGGTGATGCAGAGGTGGGGAGAAACTACTGGTTTTTAGTTTAAGGTTCAATACGCTACTATTAGCAAATTAAAACAAAAAACCCCGTAGGTTGGTTTGAGAGAGAAAGCCCAACACTAGCGAGGCATTTTTTGAGTAACACTTAGCTTTACCCAACTTATAATTTTTATTAACCGAAGGCTATTAGCCAGAGGATAGCCAAAACTGTTAAATCCGTGTAGCCTCCAGAAGACGAGAAAAATAGAAGCGAGTCCGAGTCATTGATTGTCGTTGCACAGCGAAGCCATTACTTTCTAAGATTTTCACCACATCAGCTTCACGGTGTAGATAGGCGCGAGTCGCTTTACTGGGGCCGGGAAAGAAACTGCCAATTTTCTTGAGTATACTCAAAGCGCAGGTCTTCGGTGCAAAACTTAAAATTAACCGCGACTGTGCGAGTGAACAAAGGTGAGAAATCATCTCATCTGCTTTTTCTTGAGGATAGTGGATGAGAACATCCAGACAAATGACAGTATGGTAATTTCCATTTAACGATTCCAAATCCTGCACAGCGAATGTAGGATTTTCTGAATTTCCCAAGGTTTGTAAGGCCCTATCCTTGGCCTCTGTGACCATTTTTTCAGAAATATCGCTGGCATAGACTTTAGCACCATCTGTTGCCAAAGGTATGCTGAGACTACCTACACCACACCCAGCATCGCAGATTGACAAGGCTGCTAAATTGTTATCAGCTTTCAACCAGCCGATGACTGTATCCACGGTTTGTTGATGTCCGTTGCGGATATCTAGCTGGACTTTGTTAACTTCGCCATCGCCGTAAATCCGCTTCCATCGGTCAAACCCTGTGGAATTGAAATATTCACGAACAATCGTTTTATCGTCGGCTGCGTTCATAAAGTTCGATTTCTAAGGGTTCCCAATGCTTAAAATTATCATTGATAGGAACCGCCCAGAACGCTTCTGTTTAAAGAATTTTCTATATTCATATCTCACGTGTATGGAAAAACACTTATTTGTGAAGTTAAGTCAGGGCTTCAGCTTGTAGTGATTTGAACTTTGTAGACCAAGGTGCGCTAATTTTGAGATAAGTTTCCAGTCTTGAGCTAGATATATATTTACAAATTTAATGTTATTATTTATTCCACAAATTATTGTTATTACTCTCTATTCTAACCTTAAGTAAGCAGTAAATTTATTTTCCCTAAATAGTTGTTTCATGACATGATTTTACAATTCACAATTTGTAAATATTTTTTTATACCTACATAAATAAGAATATTTTTATGTAGAAACGAAAAATACTAACCTAAGATAGAATTATTAATGCGATCGCAAGATTTATGCTATTAACGATTTAATTGTTGAGAGCCAATGTAACTGAAGCCAGGTTACACATTAGACTATATCGCCTAGGCATAGAAAGTTAATTTCCCGATAATTAATCTTATCCTTTAGTTTTATATATTAACAATGGCACTGAACTCGCTGGCAGACAGTCCGATCATTGCATTTACAATTCTCCTAGCAGTAATCTTTACTGTACCCCCATTATTTGAGAAACTGCGACTACCTGGATTAGTAGGTTTGCTAATAGCAGGTGTTGTACTAGGAGAAAATGGGTTAAAGCTGTTAAACTCAGAATCCGACACTATTAAACTGCTCTCGGATATTGGCAAAATTTATTTGATGTTCGTTGCAGGTTTGGAAATTGATTTAGAACAGTTTCGTAAAACAAAAAATCGCTCAATTGGTTTTGGGACTCTGACATTTTTAGTTCCATTAATTGCAGGGATTATTACAGGGCGTTTATTTAATTTTAGCTGGAATGCTTCTGTTCTAATTGGGTCTTTGCTTGCCTCCCATACTCTCTTGGCATATCCAATTGTGAGCCGTCTGGGAGTGGTCACAAATGAAGCTGTGACAGTCACAATCGGTGCCACAATTTTTACTGACACAGGTGCTTTACTAGTGCTAGCAATTTGTGTGGGAATTCACGGCGGAGAATTCTCAGCCATGAGTTTAGCAACTTTGTTGGGTGGTTTAGCAATTTATTCTGTTGTTGTGCTATTTGGCTTTGACTGGGCGGGAAAACAGTTTTTTCGCCGTTCAGGAGATGAACAAAGTAACCAGTTCTTATTTATCTTGCTGGCATTATTTTTAGCATCTGTTGGAGCGCAAGTAATTGGAGTTGAAAAAATTGTTGGCGCGTTTTTAGCAGGTTTAGCAGTTAACGACGTTTTAGGACGTAGCCCAGTTAAGGAAAAAATCGAGTTTATTGGCAGTGTTTTATTTATCCCTTGTTTCTTTGTGGACATGGGATTGTTAATTGATATTCCGGCATTTATCAGAACTCTCAGTTCAATTTGGTTGACTGTAGTAATCGTAGTAGCTTTAATTGGTAGCAAATTTATAGCAGCATTTTTAGCCAAATTGCTTTACCGTTACAATACGGCGGAATTGCTGACAATGTGGTCATTGTCACTACCACAGGTAGCAGCCACGCTAGCAGCAACACTGGTTGCCTATAAAACTGTAAATTCAGCTGGTGAGCGGCTAATTAATGAAGGTGTATTAAACAGTGTGATTGTCCTCATGCTGGTTACTTCGATTCTGGGGCCAATAATTACAGCTAGATCTGCTAGTTTATTACAGCTTTCTCAGTCAGATATTGAAACAGATAGGCTAACAACTTGGTGGGAGAATTCTGAGGATTATCTGCCAGAGAAAAATCATGCTTCATTCGCTATAGTAGTACCGATATATAATCCTCAAACCCAACGCTATCTTATAGAAATGGCAGCACTGCTGGCGCGGCATGAATCTGGGCGGATTATACCTTTAGCTATTACTAAAGCTCATATCCAAATGGATGATCCGCAATTAGTAATAGCACTGGAACAAAATAAGCAAAGATTAAATTTGGCTAAACAAATTAGTCAAGAATTTGGCGTGGAAGTATCACCTGCAATTCGGATTGATGATGATCCAGCGTTAGGAATTAGCCGCACTAGTCGAGAACAAAACGCTAATTTAGTGGTGATGGGTTGGTCGCGGACAACAGGCTTGCGGGCCCGCTTATTCGGTAGTGTTATTGATAGCGTCTTTTGGTCTTCTCACTGTCCTGTAGCAGTAACCCGCCTCTTGAGCAGTCCTACGACGATCCAAAGAATTCTTGTACCAGTTGGAGACTTAACACGGCAAACCATAGGTGCTGTGCGTTTCGCACAAATTTTAGCTGATGTCAATCAGGCAGAAGTAGTATTGTTACACGTGAGCGATCGCAAAACACCCCCAAACTTGGAGGAAAAATTTGCATCTCAATTGTCTGAAATCGCTGATAAAAGCCAGTTACAGGTGAAAATAAATATTCAAACAATTAGGGGTGATGATATTGCTAAAACTATTATTCGGGAAGCTGAGAAATTTGATTTAGCAGTATTACGTTCTGTTCGTTATCGCACAGCAGGTGGATTAGCCGTCAGCCATGTGACAACCCAAGTAATTAGAGAATTGAAATGCTCAATTGTCTTGCTGGGAGAACCTAACTCGTGATAAAGGAGTCAACGCAAGTAAAAATCGCCACATGAAATTTAGCTAAACAATCGCTGCCAAGTAAGTTCTTTTGTAGCTTCATCCCAATGCCAGCGCAATAAATTGGCGGGTTGATTTGGGGAAATCCTCGGTAAATTGATCGCTTGTCTGGGTGCATCGGTAGCTAGTACAATTGCTCTTTCTAGATCACAAATCCCCCACTTCACTAAATTCTGCACACCTACCAATAAGGGTAAAGTTGTTCCTGATAAAGTACCATCAGGCAATCTTGCCGTGCCGTTTTTCACTTCTATTTGCCGACTGTCCCAAGGATACACTCCATCGGGTAGCCCTAGAGCTGCGAGGGCATCGCTGACGAGAAACAGTCCTTTGCTAGCACAAAGCAGAATTTGCAGCATCGTCGGTACAATGTGCTGTCCATCGGCAATCAAACCACACATCACATGAGGATGGGTAATTGCTGCCCCTAATAATCCTGGTTCGCGGTGATGTAATGGTGGCATGGCGTTAAAGGCATGGGTAACCATTGTTGCACCCAGTTCAAAAGCATTTTGCGCTTGGGCGGTTGTAGCCTGAGAATGCCCTAAACTGACAGTGATATCCAAAGAACGCAAATATGGGATAACTTGATCAGTAGGATCTAACTCTGGTGCTAGGGTAATGACTTTCACAATGGCAGCATAATCACCCAAAACCCGCTTCACTTCATCTATTGTAAGGGGTAATAAGTACTCGGCTGGATGTGCGCCGCGCTTTTGAAAATTCAAAAATGGCCCTTCTAAATGTACGCCAAGAATCTGGGCACCTGCTTTTTGACTCTGGATAAAATTAGCGATGACAGTTAGCGCTCGCTGTATATTTTCTACTGAAGTTGTTACCAATGTGGGTAAAAATCCATCTACCCCGACATCACACAAAAATTGCGAGATTTTTGGCAGCAAGTGAGCATTATCTGCTTGTAATTCGGGAAATGCTAACCCTAACGCACCATTAATCTGCAAATCGACGCCGCCCAAAGAAATCCAATCACCCGTCACATCCAACACTTGCAAATCTGGGGAAGGAACCCGTTTAAACACAGTACCCATTGGCAAGATTTGCTCAATCATGCCCTCTTGATTAATTGAGAGCATCTGCAAGTCTTGGTAACCTGGGATACGCGCATTGATAATATCTACTGTGGCGATCGCGCTTGGTGTTGCTTTAGTCATCACATTGACGAGAAAATAGCTAAATCTGACCTGATTTTAAAGGCAACACTCGGTCATTAATCCAAAATCCAAAATCTAAAATTTTATGGCTCCTCTTGTTGGCATTATCATGGGCAGCGATTCTGATTTGCCCACTATGAAAGACGCGATCGCAGTTTGTGACGAATTTGGCATTGAGCGGGAAGTGGCGATCGTGTCTGCTCATCGTACCCCAGAACGTATGGTGCAATACGCCCAACAAGCCCACCAACGAGGCATTAAGGTAATTATCGCTGGTGCAGGTGGTGCTGCACATCTCCCCGGTATGGTAGCCTCTTTAACCCCGCTTCCTGTAATCGGTGTTCCTGTAGCCACCCGTAACTTGCAAGGCGTTGATTCTTTGTATTCAATTGTACAAATGCCTGCGGGTATTCCAGTCGCAACAGTGGCTATAGGTAATGCCAAGAATGCTGGTCTTTTGGCAGTGCAAATTCTTGCTACCCAACAACCAGAATTACTAGAGAAAGTCCAACAATATCGTCAAGCCCTTTCTGAAACAGTAATAGCAAAGCAGGCTAAACTCGAACAACTCGGCTACGAACAATATCTAAAGCTCGAATTGTAATAACTTGACAATATAGGCTGGACTGAATTGCTATCCACCAGCATTATTTTCTTGACAATTTACACAGCATAAACACTGTATTTGCTGATTAATACCCCATGTAAATTTTAAAGCATTATTCCATATAAAGAAGGAATTTATTTATTTTATAAAATTTTAATATTTTTTTGTATTATTCTATTTTGTTGTCGGAAAATACTGGCAATATAGACAATACAGTTAGTTTAACTCAAATATTGGAGGCTAATACAAGAGTTAAAAACAATAAATTGTATTTAATGATACAGAATCGTGATTTTGGTAACATAGACAATCAATTAAATTTATTTGTGGGTGCATCAAGTCATCTACAGGAATCATTTTTATAATTCCTGTAAAGAAATTTTTATTTCTTAAAACGTGAATTTTCTGGTGTTTAACGTGTGTTATGGAGATGTATCTGCATCGCCCAGAGTGTTTTTATTTTTGCGATGGTGGTTAATTGTCAAAATCATCATTAGTACAAAATTAAAGATTCAGTAAACAAGACTTGACTGCTTCATAAGCGGCATAATAATTTCTTGTTAAGCATAAGTGTAATATTTACAAAGGTAGCAATACTTTCTTAAACTCCTATTTAGATTGTTTGAATTTCTGGTTTGCAAAAAATTGCCTGAATGATGAATATCAACAACAAGTTGATTGGAATCCAGGCATTAGTTCTGTCTGCTTAGATATTTATCCCATTAATAATGGTTGGGAGTAAAATGCTCAAACTCATGCACAAACAAAAATTAAAAACAAAAAGTAGGCGTTGGTCTGCAAAAGCTTACTCTAAAAATTTACAATCTAACTCAAAAGTCCAGTTGTTTAATCTAATAATTAAACGATTGTCTCCTAGTTGGCAGGCCTGTCTACCCCTAGCTTGTCTAATTGTGTTGGGGTGGGGTTATGCAGCAGTTGCCCAAGCTCCAGCAGCAGGGCCAACAACAGCGGAACTCAAAGTTGCCCTGGATACATTGTGGGTAGCACTTGCTGCTTTTTTGGTGTTCTTCATGAACGCTGGTTTTTGTATGTTAGAAACTGGCTTCTGCCGCCAAAAAAATGCTGTCAACGTTCTTGCCAAAAACTTGATTGTATTTGCCCTATCTACATTAGCATTCTGGGCAATTGGTTTTGGGTTAATGTTTGGTGATGGTAATGATTTTATTGGATTAAATGGCTTTTTCCTTGGAGGAGCAGATAACAGTCCTGCTACTGGAGATGCTTACAAAGGTATTTTTAGCGCTCTCAATTGGACAGGCATTCCTTTAGCAGGTAAGTTTTTGTTTCAGTTGGTATTCGCCGGAACAGCAGCCACGATTGTTTCTGGTGCTGTTGCAGAACGGATTAAGTTTGTTGACTTCCTGATTTTCAGCCTTTTACTTGTAGGTATTGCCTACCCCATTACCGGACACTGGATTTGGGGTGGTGGTTGGCTTGCCGACATGGGTTTTTGGGATTTTGCTGGTTCTACAGTAGTTCACTCAGTTGGCGGCTGGGCAGCTTTGATGGGGGCGGCATTTCTCGGCCCACGTATCGGTAGATATCAAGATAAGCAAGTTGTTGCCTTACCCGGTCACAACATGAGTATTGCCACCTTAGGCTGTTTAATTCTGTGGTTGGGCTGGTTCGGTTTCAACCCCGGTTCTGTTATGGCTGCTGACCCAGGTGCAATTACTCACATTGCTTTAACAACGAATATGGCAGGAGCTGTTGGTGGCATAGCCGCTACAGTTACAGCTTGGCTGTACTTGGGTAAGCCAGACCTATCGATGATTATCAACGGTATTTTGGCTGGCTTGGTTGGTATTACTGCATCTTGTGCTTATGTCAGCATTAGTAGTTCTGTAATCATTGGCTTAATTGCTGGAGTTATAGTAGTTTTTTCTGTGCCATTCTTTGACAAACTCGGCATTGATGACCCAGTAGGAGCTACCTCAGTTCACCTAGTTTGTGGTACTTGGGGAACTTTGGCAGTTGGTTTGTTTGCTGTTGGCCCTGGTGGATATCCTTGGATGGTTGACTTGGCAGGTAAGCCAGTAGGGCCACATGGTTTATTCTTTGGTGGTGCCTTTAGTACACTAATTCCGCAAATAATCGGCATTCTCTCTGTAGGTGGCTTCACTGTTCTCCTCAGCAGTATCTTTTGGCTAGCATTGAAGGCTACTTTAGGTATCCGAGTATCACGAAAAGAAGAGTTGGAAGGTTTGGATATCGGCGAACACGGTATGGAAGCCTATAACGGATTTGTCAAAGAAGCAAGTGCAGATGGATTTTCTGAAGGTTACAGTTCTAAAGACATCCCACATGGCGGTGATTTACCAAATACTTTGTAAATTTTGAGTCTTTTAATTTATTGGTGATCAAAACCCACCCCTGCAAATTTTGCTTTAATGCAGGTAGTGGGTTTTTCATTAAAAGCGGCGGGAAACTCCTTCTCTTGTGGATGGACGAGGTTGCTCTCCCCGCAGCTTGGGTAATAGGGCATATTGGGGAGCTAGTCGCGTGGCCGGGTTTTCCGACTTGAGCGAACTGGCGTCATTGGTGACTTTTCCCCATGCACAAGAACTCCATCCCCTTGTGGCTGGAGTTCTTTATTTAAAAAGATTAACTGCGTAATCGTAGAATTCATTCGTAGCGTAGTGGCTTCTCGTAGAGTAGCCGTTCTCGCCAAGTAAATCAGCATACTTACGAGCTAAAGCCATCTATACAGACGTATATGTAAAGTGGCTAGTAGACCTACCGCAACCTTATAAATAATTAGGATTAATTAATAATTTAGAATAGTCAGATTTTTTACCTTAGTGATAAAATAATACCATTATTTTAAATAAAAAATTAATCTATTTTGCTATTTTTATAGTTTCGTATCTGCTTTATCTATGAAGCCGCTTGGTAAAGTTTTACAACAGGCTGACCTGATTTCATCTGAACAGGTAGAAATAGCTCTAAAAGAGCAAACACAAGTTGCTGGGTTGCGGCTCGGTGAAATTCTAGCCTCGCATGGATGGCTTAAACAAGAAACGGCTGATTTTTTCTCAGAGCTGTGGCCGGCTCTACTGGAGCAGAAACCAAAACAGCCCTTGGGTAAGTATTTAGAAGAAGCTGGGCTGTTAAATGAGCACCAAATTAGAACTATCCTCGCTGAACAACCACAGAATAATCTTCGCTTTGGGGAATTGGCTGTACTTAAAGGTTGGTTGAAACCTACTACAATTAAATTGTTTCTGGAGCATCTTGCTCCGACATCCCAATTGCAACAGCATATCTGGCAGCAGGGAGAAGCTCCAACGCATGAAAGTTTAGCGCAGGCAGAACAATTACACTTGGGAATGGTAATGCCACAACAGAACAATTTGAAAACCTCGAACCCCATTGGGCAATCGGTTTTAGATCCCAAGTTGGTAGAGGAGCAATCGGCAAGGTTAAGACTGTTTAGCCACAATACTATCAAATCATTCAAATTAGATGAAAAAGCTAGTTGTCCCGAAGTTTTGCTGGCAGAAGTGTTGTTTTGGACAGATTGGCAGCCGGTTCTCACCCAAAAGCTTTGTCAATTGCTGGCAGAGTTAGAAGGTTTTATTCCCGCAGATGCAGAAGCAGCAACAGTGCAACAGCTAGTACAAACCCGCTTGATTAATAATTGGGAAACTCAAGTGGCAGCTGAGCATTTACAAGGGATGCGAGAAAGTATTATTCACAATCAGCAATGCGACCCGTTATTGCTATTGGAACTGTACCAGGAAATTTTGCAACAGGGCGAAGTCCTAAGTGATAACAGTCCAGAACAGGCAGAACTGTTACGTTTAGGATTGGTAATGCAACAAAAAGACAAGCTGACATTGGGGAACCGCATTTACCAATCAGTTTTTGATCGCAATTGGGTAAAGCTGGAATTAGAGAAAATACTTCATTTTTCATTGGCAGAAACAAGCATATATAGCAATCCCATCCCATCAACTAATACTTTGAATGTTGGCAATACTATTGCTCCACCTGAATTGAGAGTAAATAAACGATTTTGGGCATTGCTAGCAATAGCTGGCTTGATGGTCTGTGGTTCTGGCTTGATGGTTTTAGGGTTCAGTGTCTTTAGATGGTTACAAATAGAAATAGTTTTTCAACGAGGTAATTCGCTGTTATACCAAGGGGAATATCAACAGGCGATCGCAAAATACAACAATCTTTTAAAAATCGATAGCAATTACTACCAATCTTGGACTAACCGAGGCTATGCACTAGCTAGACTCAAAGACTACAACCAAATGCAGGAATCCTGCGCTACAGCAACTATCATTAATCCAGAAGCTGTTTATGCGTGGAATTGCCGAGGGGAAGCGCTATACAATCTCAAACAATATAATGAGGCGATCGCAGCTTTTGATCAAGCGATTATGCTCAACTCGAAAGATCCTGTATTTTGGATCAATAAAACCGAAGCACTATTAGCACTCAAACAACCAGACACAGCGCTTAGTGCTGTTAATCAAGCAATTGAGCTTTTAAAAAAGGCTTGGGAAGTTGAACCTAAAGATGCAAATGCCAAAGAGTTAGCTGTTGCTTTAAGCTATCAAGCTAAGGTGTTATTGCAAAAAAAGGACTACGAAGGAGCTCTAAAAACCTATGAGCAAGCATTAAAATACAATCCCGACTACTTTGTGGCTTTGCGAGGTAAAGGGATCGCACTGCAAGGCTTAAAGCAAGACGATCGAGCGATCGCGCAATTTTATTTTCTCCTAGATCGTCCCCAGATAACTAATAATCAAAAAGCTGAGGCCTGGTATTATTTGGGATTGAGCCTCTGTGAATTCCGTCAAACTGAAAGAGCGATCGCAGCTTTTGATCAAGCCTTAAAGCTAAAACCCGATTACCAGGCCGCAGAACAAAAGAAAAAAGCTTGTCCTCAATAAACTCGGTAGGTAGCTTTAAAATGGCCACCATCGAAAAGGTTTGGTATTCGTGTAAGTACGGCTAATAGTCCGAGCATCAGGAGGTTGTGCTTGCTTAAAATCTCTACCCAACATTTTGTATAAAGCTTGAGAAGGGTTATCCGTTGGCTTAAAACTAAATAAAACCTGAGCGCTATAATGATTGCAACCAATACCTCTACGTTCTACAGCACAGACCACAGGTTGGTCGTTAAGCTTGTCAGTCGTCAAATATTTATAACTATCGTTATCATAGAGAACTTGTAAACTTTTAGCTGTATTCTGGCAGCTTTGTACAGCATCTGCTGCTGAGAAATATTCCGGGAGAAAGTTCAAAATCGGGTAATCTTTGGCAGTTCCAGCTTTGGCTAAAGTGATAATCACCTTTGGTGTACTGGCGTCGGTCTTGCAGGTAACTTGTACGTCACTAGCTGTGCTAGGTTGAGAAAGTGCTGCTATAGCACCCAGAGTGAATATTGGAACTGTCCCCATAGTTAGCCAAGATTGCCACTTATTCATATTACTTAACCCCCTTTCTTGACCAAAATTTAGGCTTGAATATAGACTCAATATTATTATTTTTTTTAGTTGAATTTACTTAAATTAAACTAAAAAACTCAAGTAATTTTTCAGTGGAATTAATTATTCCCTGTTCAAAATGAAACAATTACCTCGCCAAATTTTAATTACTAGCAGTGCTTATATCTGCTGCCTAATTGCCAGTTTTCCTGCCTGGGCGCAAATTTCGTCAGATAACACACTTCCTAGCAATGTTAGTCAATCTGGCAACATCTTTGAAATTACTGGAGGGGAAAAACTTGGTAACAACCTTTTCCATAGCTTTCGAGAATTTTCTGTTCCGACTGGTGGCGAGGCTTTTTTTAAAAACACCAGTAGCTTAAGTAACATTACTAACATTATCAGCCGGGTAACAGGTGGTTCAATTTCCAATATTGATGGCTTAATCAAAGAAAATTATGGTGCGAATTTAATTCTCATCAATCCCAGTGGCATTAACTTTGGTGCTAATGCCCAACTCAATATTGGCGGCTCGTTTTTGGCGAGTACGGCGAATAGCCTCAAATTTGCTGATGGTGCAGAATTTAGCGCCACTGACACTTCAACCTCCCCGCAACTAACGATTAGTGTGCCAGTTGGCTTGCAATTTGGGCAAAATCCGCAAGCGATTCGTGTCCAAGGTCAGGGGCACAATATAAGTTTACAAAGCTCTATATTCTCATCCTTCACTAGGGGGAACACCACGGGACTAAAGGTACAGCCAGGTAATACCCTAGCCTTGGTAGGAGGAGGGATTATCTCAGAAGGTGGAACGCTCACAGCCGAAGGTGGACGCATTGATTTGGGTAGCGTGGCCGGAGGTTTAGTAAGTCTCAATCCCGACCCCCAAGGCTGGAATTTGAGTTATCAAGGGGTAACTAACTTTCAGGATATCGCTTTATCTCAAAAAGCATTAGCAGATACTAGTGGCGCAGGTAGTGGTTCAATTCAGTTGCAGGGGCGAAATATTTCCATCCGCGATGGCTCAGTTGTGTCAATTCAAACTCAAGGAGAATTATCAGCAGGCAGCATTAATGTGAATGCTTCTGAGTCCTTATCCTTGGTAGGAACCACAACAGATGGAGAGATTTCGAGCAAAATATTTACAGAAACTATCGGTGGTGGCAAAAGCGGAGATATTAACGTTGTTACCCCCCACTTACTGCTCCAGGATGGAGCAGCCATATCTACGGCTACTTACACGGATGCTCCTGGTGGCAATTTAACGATTGAGACAGGGAAGCTAACTATTGGCGATCGCGCATTCATATCTTCGGCAACTTTTGGTAATGGTACGGGAGGAAATATTAATATCCGTGCTGCTAACTCAGTCGAGATCTCAGGAACTGGATTTGAGGAGCTTCAACAGACTTTTCAAATAGGAGCGCTATTAGGGACACTAAGCCCTACTGACAGGGGAACTGGTATCTTCCTTGGAACTGCGGGCGGTGGGGGTACTTCTGGCAGCCTCAATCTTGAGACTTCTTCCTTAATGATGCGTAACGGAGCAATAATATTCAGCCCGACATTTATTCAAGGAGTAGGAGGAAATCTCAACATCCGTGCCTCTGACTTAGTGGAAGTGAGTGGCTCTGCCATTCAAGCAGGAAATAGCCAGGGCAGTAATGGCACAGGCGGTAATATCACAGTTGATACCAACCAGTTGAGATTAGAAGATGGCGGCACTGTGATCAGTGCTACCTTCGGTAATGGTGCGGGCGGTAATGTCGAAGTTAAAGCTGCTGATATACAAATGCAGAGAACCCCACCAGGAGCCGCTCTTTTAACTGGTATCTACACTAATACTACCTTAGGTACGGGAAAGGGCGGCGACCTTAGAATTGATACAGGCAACCTGTATATACAAGATGGGGTAATTGCCAGTAATACAGGCGCTTCCCTACCTACTGGCATCATCCCGTTTGGAGGACCAGGGGGAAATGTCATCCTTAATGCTCGTGAGTCTGTAGAAATAGCTGGCGTCCTACCCGATCCGAGGTTTGCCAGCGGTTTAGGTACTACGGCTTTTAGCCAGTCTCCCGCAGGAGACTTAACAGTTTCTACGAAGAAGTTGATTCTCCGCGAAGGGGCAGATGCATCAACTGCTACTTTAGGTGCTGGTAAAGGGGGAGCCTTAACTGTCAACGCTTCGGATTCTATAGAACTAAGTGGCATCTCAGTCGGAAACGTGACTCTAGGTGGCTTGTCGGCTGCTGCTGGACGTGCTACCTTGCCACAACTTACAGTAACTGGTGCTTCTGGCGACATCAGAGTTTTTACAGACAAGTTGATTGTTCGGGATGGGGCAAGAATTGACGTGCAAAGTTTAGGATCGGGAAATGCTGGCAATCTGCAAGTCGTAGCTAACTCGATTCTGTTAGATAAACAAGGAACCATATCTGCTGCTACCACATCTGGTGAAGGTGGCAACATCTCTCTACAAGCGAATTCCTTACTCATGCGCCATAACAGTCAGATATCTGCCACCGCCGGTGGAAGTGGTAACGGGGGTAATATCAACATTACTGGCTTTAGTCCCGCTAACTTCGTCGCGCTCTTAGAAGGTAGTAAGATTACCGCCGATGCTGTCCAAGGGATGGGAGGAAATATCAGCATCAACACTAAAGGATTCTTTGTGTGTCCGACTTGCCAGATTAGTGCTAGTTCCCAGCTCGGAATCGCTGGAGAAATCAGCATCACTACACCAGAGGCAGAAAATAATTTTGAAATTGTTGATTTACCTCAAGAGATAGCGAAACCTGAACAAGTGGTAGCTCAGACTTGTCGAGCGGCAACGAGTCAAAATCGTAGTGAATTTACCATCACAGGACGGGGAGGATTACCGCCTCGACCGAGCGAACAGCTAAGTAGCGGAGCTTTAATTAGTTTTGAGCCTGCTGTTGCCAGTGCTGCCACAGAAGTACAGAATAGCTCTCAATTACCGCCACCTGCACGAGGTTGGTATGTGAACA
This sequence comes from Mojavia sp., assembly GCF_059505145.1. NCBI lineage: Bacteria > Bacillati > Cyanobacteriota > Cyanophyceae > Nostocales > Nostocaceae > Mojavia > Mojavia sp. Next base: position 453,601 of record NZ_JCACKA010000074.1, on the reverse strand, counting down.
CTCAAGGTGTGGTAGTTCTCGCCAGCCAAACGCCTACCCCTACTCCCTATGGTTCTGGGTTAAGTTCATCTGACTGCCATACGAATTAAACAGAGATGGGATGAGATTAGAGCTATTTTCTAGTCAATGAAATAAATCTTTTTTATGTCACGCAGAGCCGCAGAGCCGCAGAGGAGAATGCAAGAGTGTAGTTTAAAAATTGTTGTAAGGGAGATTTTAGGAGCCGGGAGGAGTGTTTGGCTACAGAGATTTTCCTTGTCTCCTTGTCTTTTCCTTATACTCCTGCTGTATCACACAAACTCTGCTGACGCCCAGCCGATCAATCCTGTTACTCCAAAGCCCCCAGAACAACCTCTACCTAACCCCCTACCACCAACAAACGCACCCATCCAAATACCGCCTACAGCACCGCCAACCCTAGAAGAAGCCCTGGACATTCCAGGGAGTATCACTGTGCAAAGGTTCGAGTTTGTCGGCAATACTGCTTTCAGTCAGGGGAAGTTAAACTCTACGATCGCAAATTTTACAGGCAAAGCAATTACCTTTGCCGAACTCCTCAAAGCCGCCAATCAAATCACCGAACTGTATGTGCAAAAGGGGTACATCACTTCTGGAGCCTACATACCCAGTCAAGAGTTTCGCTCAGGTATCATCAAAATTCAAGTAGTGGAAGGCAGTTTAGAAGATATTCAAGTCAACGTCATTAAAGGACGGTTGAACTCAAATTATGTCCGCAGTCGGCTTGCGATCGCCACTACTAAACCACTGAATATCAACCGCCTGCAAGAAGCTTTGCAATTGTTGCAACTCAATCCCCTAATTGAAAGGTTAGATGCCGAACTGACTGCTGGTACTAGACCGGGTGTCAATTCCCTAGCGGTGACAGTCAAGGGAGCAAGAACTTTTAATGCCCAACTCAGCATTAATAATAACCGCAATCCCAGCATCGGTAGTTTTGAGCGCGGCATAGAATTATCAGAAGCTAACCTGCTTGGACTTGGCGATCGCTTGAGTTTTGCCTACAGAAATACTGATGGCAGCAATAGCTTTGAAGGTGGCTATACGTTGCCAGTCAATCCCCGCAATGGCACTATTGCCTTCAACTATTGGATTACCAACAACAAGATAATTGAACCTGCTTTTAAAGATTTTAATATTGAGGTAGATTCTCGTGAGTTTGAACTAACCTTTCGTCAACCGATTTTGCAAAGAGCCACCCCAGAAATTAGTCAAGAACTTACCCTCAGTTTAACGGCAGCTAGGCGGGAAAGTAATTCTTCTATTCAAGGAGTGGAGTTTCCTTTGTTTCTTGGGGCTGATGATCAAGGAGAGACTCGAATATCTGAATTGATTTTTGCCCAGGAATGGCTACAACGAAGTCGTCAAGAAGTCTTAGCAGCTCGTTCTGAGCTTAATCTGGGGATTGGAGCCTTTAACGCCACGATTAGTAACAACGAACCAGATAGCCGATTTTTTATGTGGCGGGGACAAATAATCTATTTGCGCCTCCTCAGTCAGCCAACAGGACAACCAGCGATTGGCCCGACCTTATTGTTGCGTTCTAATGTGCAATTGGCAAGTGATTCTCTGGTTTCCTTCGAGCAGTTTAGTTTGGGAGGCCAAGGAACAGTGCGAGGTTATCGCCAAGATGTTTTGCTGAGTGATAACGGCATTTTTGCTTCCGCAGAATTGCGATTGCCGATCGCCCGCTTACCAGAGGTGCAAGGAACTTTGCAGGTCGCACCATTTATCGATGTTGGTACTGTCTGGAACACAGGCACAGAAAATCCCCAGCCTAATACCTTGGTAGGCTCAGGATTAGGCCTGCTTTGGCAGATGGGGGATAGATTAACAGCCCGCCTCGATTGGGGTATTCCTTTAGTAAATATTGATACGAGCAAGCGCACATGGCAAGAAAACGGTCTGTATTTTCAATTGGAGTATAAGGCGTTTTGAAGGTAGTGGGGATTGGGGATTGGGGATTGGGGATTGGGGATTGGGAAGTTTAAGGTTCTGAGGTGGATGAATGAAGCTGTGAGATAGATGAATGAAGCTCTGAGGTGGATGAATGAAGCTCTGAGGTGGATGAACGCAGTTCTGAGGTGGATGAATGAAGCTCTGAGGTGGATGAACGCAGTTCTGAGATAGATGAATGAAGCTCTGAGGTGGATGAGCGCAGTTCTGAGATAGATGAATAAATTCAAAATAAAGAATCGATTCTCTAGCCTTGTGCCAATAAATATTTACGCCGACCTAATTATGATGATTTCTAAGAAACACCGCCGTTTATTAATCCTTATCCTTTCAGCCTTATTAGGACTGTTATCTAGTTTGACCATCCCAGCTTGGTCAAATTCCCCCAGTTTACAAGCCAGCAGTTCGCCTGCGATTGCCTCCGGCACTGGGCTTCGCCCAATCGTTAATGCTGCGGCTAGTCCTCTTGCACTAGCAAGAGAAGGTCAACAACGCTACAATGCCGGACAATTAGAAGCAGCAGCAAAGTTATGGCAAGCAGCGGCTGAGGCTTATCAAAAAGTGGGCGATCGCGAGGGGATGACTAAAAGCCTAATCAATAAATCTCAGGCTTTGCAAGATTTAGGACTGTATCCCAAAGCTTGCAATACCTTACTTCAAGCTTTTGCTATCAAAAATCCTGACTGTAGCCAAAGCCAAATCGAGCAACTCCACAAAACTCTTGCTCAACAGCGCAATTCTCTGACTCTAACTCAAGCTATTGGCTTGCACAGCCTTGGTGATGTTCTCCGTAGACAAGGGTTATTGCAAAAGTCGCAAGAAATCTTACAGTTAAGTTTGTCATCAATTCCCGAATCACCGGAAAAAAGCGCAGTGCTACTGAGTTTAGGCAACACCCAACGGATCTTAGGTAACCAAATCCGCGATCGCTGGGACTATGACGTAGTAACGGAAATTATTGATCGTAAATCTATCTCGGATGCTCTAGCGCCCTACCAACAAGCTTTTAACTACTATACCCAAGCAGCACAGATAACATCAGCGCCACCTTTGCCTAAAATTCAGGCGCAACTCAATCATTTCCAGCTATTACTAGAAACTCAAAGATGGTGGCGCGATCAAACCAATCGCCGGATTGCTTCTTGGGCGAGATTTTCGGAATCTAAATTAATTCAACGAGGAAAAGATTTTGTCTCCCAGCTAGAGTCGCAGTTGAATCAAGATACCCAAGCATTGCAAAACCAAATTGCACCTAGCCTGGCCACTCTAACTCCCAGTCGTGCCGCAATCTACGCCCAGATTAACTTTGCCGAATCTTTGATGCAAAGCGGACAAACAAACCGAGTTGAAGCTTTATTAGAGAATGCACTGCAACAGGCGCGTACTTTACAAGATAGACGAGCCGAAACCTACGCTCTAGGCTACCTCGGCAAACTTTACCACAAGCAAGAGCAATTAACTCAGGCAACCAAACTAACTCGGCAAGCATTGATGTTAGCGCAGGAACAAAATATCAATGGTGACGCTAGGGAGATTACTTATCTTTGGCAATCTCAGTTAGGGAGTTTACTACGGAAACAGGAAGATGCAAAAGGAGCGATCGCAGCTTACACCGCCGCCTTCAATACTCTCCAATCCCTGCGTACCGATTTAAACGCTAACAATCAAGATGTCCAATTTGACTTTCTGCGAGAGGTTAGACCTGTCTATATAGAATTAGTAGATTTGCTCTTGAAATCAAATCTGGGCGATGACGAATTAAATTCCCTCATAGTATCAAATCCCAGCATTTCCCAGGAAAAAGCTAAAACAAAAAAACCTCAAGGTCGTTTAGAGTTAGCCCGTAGGGTAATAGAGTCTCTGCAAGTAGCAGAACTAGATAACTTTTTTCAAGACCCCTGTTCAGAGCTAGCAGATGTCGCGGTACAAATTGATAATATCGACCCCCACGCAGCTGTTATTTATCCGATTGTTTTGCCAGATCGCTTAGAAGTGATCCTTTCGTTGTCGGGAAAACCTTTACAGGAAGTGGCAATTACTCTTAGTGAGCAAGAAGTTAATGAGACTCTAGATCGACTTTACGATTATTTAGACAACGTTACTATCAATAACTCTGCACGGAATATCCTATCCACTTCTAATCCCGATCCTAGAGAATTAAAAGAAAATCTGCAAACGCTTTTACCAACTTTTGGACAAATTTATAACTGGTTAATTAAACCTTTCGAGGCACAGTTAAATACCAACCAAATCAAAAATTTAGTGTTTGTATTAAATGGGAGATTGCAGAGAGTGCCAATAGCTGCACTCTACGATGGGCAAAACTATCTGATTGAAAAATATAGCGTGGCACTTGTGCCTAGCCTGCAACTCATCAATCCTCAACAATTGCAAAGGAAACAGCTTAAGGTGTTAGCCGCTGGAGTTAGCGAGCAAATTAAGGTACAAGGAGAATTTTTTGCTGCACTAGTTAATGTGCCCAAGGAATTAGACCAAATTAAACAAACTTTTCCCGCTTCCCAAAAGCTACTCAATCAAGAGTTTACTGCCAAAACCATACAAAAACAGTTGAAATTGAATTTTCCTGTTATTCACTTAGCAACTCATGGGCTGTTTAGTTCTAATCCCCAGAGGAATTTTATTATTACAGGGGATGGTAAAAGTATCAGTATTAATGAGTTAAGTGCTTTATTAAGAGAACCAGGCACAACCGTAGAACTATTAGTGCTGAGTGCCTGCGAAACCGCAACAGGCGATGAACGGGCTGTCTTAGGCTTGGCAGGAATTGCTGTTCGTTCAGGGGCACGCAGTACCCTTGCTACTCTCTGGCCTGTAGGAGATGCTTCCACCGCCAAATTCATGGGTGAATTTTACCAAGATTTGAAACAGCCAGGAGGGAAACAGGCAGATGCTTTAAGGAACGCTCAACTCTCACTGTTGAAATCTTTGAAGATGAATCCACCTTTTCCAGAGTTGAAGAATTTACCGCCACATCCTTATTATTGGGCACCTTACGTTTTGGTAGGAAATTGGCAATAGCGCTCTTTTTTTAGAAGTAGTTTTACGCAGTTGAAGTTCTCTGAGTTATGATACCAAGCACGACAGAGATATCAACATCCACAAACAGGAGTTGTAACTTTTGGCGTTGGCAGCGCTTGTTGCGATCGCGTAGTGCAGTGCCCTAAAAGGCGATCGCAAACAAGTAAGCCCTAATAAGGGATTTAATGCTGTTAAGTATCCTCCCGTAAAACTGGAAACTCATACTCCACGAAATTTTTATCGGGAGTAGTCTACAATCCAATTCAAATAATTAATAAATTTCCTTAGTTGTGTCCACTTCTGCAAAAACATTTCCTGTCTGGGCATTTTTTTCGCTGCTAACCAACGGCTTGCTGATGTTGGCGGTCATCCTGCTAATTTGGCAACAGCAGAGATTGACTGCTGTTTTTGGAACGACAACTTCTCCGGCTAAAGTCAGTGAATCCCAAGCTGTGACACCAGAGTTAGGCCCGCGCCACAAACTTAATTACCAGCAGTGGGTAAATATACTCGAAAAAGAAGCTAAAGTTGCCGCTGATAAACATCCTGAGAATTTAAGCATACTGGCCGGAGATTCTCTGAGTCTATGGTTTCCCACTGAGTTATTACCTGAAGATAGAAATTGGCTAAATCAAGGGATTTCTGGTGAAACCAGCGATGGGCTTTTAAAAAGGTTAAATTTATTTGACCAGGCCCAGCCAGAAGTTATTTTTGTGATGATTGGTATTAATGACCTGATTCGAGGAGTAAGTGATGAGGAAATTTTAAGAAATCAGCGGCGAATGATGAATTACCTGCGAAGAGTACATCCCAAAGCGCAAATCTTTGTGCAATCAATTTTGCCGCATGGGGGAGAAGACGCAACTTGGGAAGGGAAAGAGAAACTGCTGAGTATTCCTAATGATCGCATTCGCCAATTGAATGAGCAGTTGCAAAGCATAGCCACAAAACGAGGCGTTAAATATCTTGACTTATACTCTCTGTTTACGAACCAGCGAGGTAATCTCCGCCGTGAATTCACCACTGATGGTTTACACTTGAGTTACCAAGGCTATATGGTTTGGCGTACTGCATTGCAAATTTATAGCCAGAAGCAACTAGAACCTCAGCCTCAAGCCAGGAATCGAAGCAAAGTCAAAATATAAGGAAAAATCACGGGGACTAGGTTTTATTCCTAATCCCCAATCCCGAATCCACTCTTTCTATTTCATTGGCGTCTTGACACGAGAGAATGAGAAATAGTGAATTAAGTAGAATCATCCAATGGATACAAAAGCTTTTAAGCGTACACTCCAACACTCAGAAAACTATAATCGCAAGGGGTTTGGTCACCAAGCAGAAGTTGCTACTCAGTTACAGTCTGAGTATCAAAGTAACTTGATTCAACAAATTCGCGATCGCAACTACACCCTGGAACAAGGTGATGTCACAATTCGGTTAGCGCAAGCCTTCGGCTTTTGCTGGGGCGTAGAACGCGCTGTAGCCATGGCTTATGAAACCCGTCAACACTTCCCCACCGAACGCATCTGGATTACTAATGAAATTATTCACAATCCTTCTGTGAATCAGCGTATGCAGGAGATGGAGGTAGATTTTATCCCTGTTACCGCAGGTCAAAAAGACTTTTCTGTTGTAGCAAATGAAGATGTGGTCATCTTACCTGCGTTTGGGGCAAGCGTGCAGGAAATGCAGATTCTTCACGATAAAGGCTGCAAAATTGTCGATACAACTTGTCCTTGGGTATCTAAAGTTTGGAATACAGTTGAAAAGCACAAAAAAGTCGATTACACCTCAATTATTCACGGTAAATATAAGCACGAAGAAACCGTTGCTACAAGTTCTTTTGCAGGCAAATATTTGATTGTGCTAAATTTTCGAGAAGCAGAATATGTTGCCAACTACATACTTAACGGTGGCGATCGCGAGGAATTTCTGAAAAAATTTGCTAAAGCTTGTTCAGCAGGATTTGATCCCGATCAAGATTTAGAAAGGGTTGGTATCGCTAACCAAACAACAATGCTTAAAGGCGAAACTGAGCAAATTGGTAAGTTGTTTGAGCGTACTATGATGCAGAAGTACGGCCCCACTGAGTTGAATCAACACTTCCAAAGTTTTAATACCATCTGTGATGCTACCCAAGAACGCCAAGATGCTATGTTGGAGTTAGTGCAACAGAATTTAGATTTGATGATAGTAATTGGTGGATTTAATTCGTCAAATACTACCCAATTGCAACAGATTGCTTTTGAGCGGGGGATTCCTTCGTATCACATTGATTGTGTGGAGCGAATTAAGTCAGAAAAATCCATTGAGCATAGACAGTTAAATGGAGATTTAGTAATTACAGATAACTGGTTACCTGATGGCAAAATAGTTGTAGGTATTACTTCTGGTGCTTCTACACCAGATAAGGTAGTAGAAGATGTGATTGAAAAGATTTTTACATTGAAGACAGCGATATCTGTGCTTTAAAAGTATGCTTTAACTTACCCCTCTACGCCAAGTAGAGGGGCATTCAAAAATTGAAAATAACAAATTAAAACAGATGTTACTTTTTTGAAATTGTCACAAATCATGTATTGGCTCAAAATTTACCTACCGTTACCTTAATACCAGAATCGAGCCGAGGAACTTTTAAATATTCAATTGGTTCAGCAAGTTGAGGAGTGGGATTATTTGTTTGCTTTTGACATTGCTTGAAGATAGCTTCTGGATTTTTGATGAACTCAAGCGGGTTAATATTTTTGCATCCTTGCTCTTGCACTACTGTAATTGAGTTAGCAGTTGCTTTGAAATTATTAATTGAGTTGATACTATTACCCCACTTGCTCGTAAGCGTGGCTGGTTTAGTTACCAAAATCGCAGCTTGATGTACTTCACCTGTTGCAGAAGGAAAATTCTTTTGGTTAGCATAAGCACTCTGGGTCATCGCTAGTGTACCAATCACAACGACCAAGGCTAGGGGAGAAGATTTCATAAATACTAATTAGAACTGAATGTATAATTCTGCTCTGTGGCTACATCAAATACATCCCATTTTCCGGAAGACGCAATAGGAACTTGAGCATTGCTGCTACCACAGCATCGGGAAACTCAACCAAAAAGCCATGACCACCACGGTCGAGGACTACAAGTTCAGCGTTGGGGATGCTTTGAGCAAGTTGCTCAGAAAACTTTACTGGAGTGAGAATATCCTGTGTACCGACTAGAACTAGGGTAGGACAGTGAATGTCTTTGAGGCGATCTGTTGTATCACTGCCAAGGATAGCTCGGCTTTGATGATATAGTCCATGAGGAGTTGGCGGAAATGGGTAGTTAATTGCCATATTGACGATCATTTCTATCATCCCAGGAATAGAGTAGAACGCATCGGTAAATACCCAAGGCAATATAACTTGTTCATAAAGTTTCAGGTCAAGAGTGCTGGGGAGGTCACCCCAAGTAGTGATAATGCTGTTAAATAGTGCATCACCCTTGGCCAAAGATGAGAGTAGTATCAGACTTTGTACCTTTTCTGGGTATGCCAATGCTAACTCTTGGGCAATTTGACCACCCATTGAATGGCCTGCTATATATACCTTCTTAGTTCCGATTTGCTCAAGCAGTGCAGCTGCATCACTTGCCATCTGTTGAATACTATAGGGACTGTCGGGAGCAGAAGTTCGACCAATTCCTCGGTTATCGAAGCGAATGACCTGATACTGCTTTACGAGTGAAGGCATCAGCAATGACCAATAGGTATAATCGCACATGAAACCTGCAATTAATAGTAAAGGTTCGCCTATTCCTTGAATGTCGTAGAACAGATCAATCCCGTTAATATGAATCCTGGGCATAGTAAATAATTTGGAATAATGCGATCGCTTTTTGGGGCTATTTGCCTAAACAAATTAGAATTTGGAGCTTAACTTGAAATCATTGCAGTGAAACTTGCTGGATATCCCTTGGCAATTGGCTCTTTCTCGCCTTTTAATAAGAATTATTAATATAAGCAATCTTTACCATATTGATCGCTTCTACTCGTTAGGATAACTGACATTACTTTTACATTAGTGTCAGTTGAGTGCGAGTTTGCTAGTCAATTTCCGGTAAAATTCTATCTCAGTGCTAAGGCACGGTGTCCACAATATCCAGGTTAAGTAGATAATCTTACTAAAGCTGTGCCCTTACATATAGCAATCCGATTTGATTTCTGAATCACTCGTAGAGGTAAGGGACTGGGGATTGGGGACTGGGGACTGGGAAGAAGGAATAAAGGTGTACTGAATTTTGTTCAAAAATCAAATATGAGTCCTATATAATATATTGCTGCTACTGATAGCACATAATTATATTTAGGAGATACCTTCCTGCTGACTACAGTTGGAATTAGCGTAGTAGTAATGAATATTTTTAGTAATACCTTAAAGTCCACTAAAGATGTATAGGCAGGAAGAAAATATTTCCCCTGCCTAGACTAGACTACTCTAAATTGTCTAATTATGAGGCTCAACGCTGAATAGTCTTTGCGGACTGATTAAATAACAACTCTCGTGATTTCTCAATATCTAACGCCTGATTTTTGAATGCTTCTGCCTTTTCGTAGGCGCGAATTGTTGCCGGACGTGCTTTAATTGTCTCGAACCAGCGCTTGAGATTGGGAAAATCCTCTAGTTTCTGGCTTTGAAGTTCATAACCTACAATCCAGGGATAGGCGGCAATATCAGCAATGGAATAATCACCAGCCACAAATTCTCGATCTGCTAGTCGCTTATCTAAGACTGCATACAAACGTGCTGTTTCGTTAATGTAGCGGTTAATGGCATAGTCAATTTTTTCTGGGGCGTACTTACTGAAGTGGTGGTTTTGTCCCGCCATTGGCCCCAAACCTGCCATTTGCCAAAATAACCACTGGAGGACTTCAACGCGAGCGCGCACATCTTGGGGGATCAACTTTCCGGTTTTTTCTGCTAAATATAGCAAGATTGCACCAGACTCAAAAACGGAAATTGGCTCGCCCCCATTTGCGGGTTCATGGTCAACGATCGCCGGGATGCGGTTATTAGGAGAAATTTCCAGAAACTCCGGTTTAAATTGATCGCCAGCACCAATATTTACAGGAATAATGTTGTAAGGTAATCCAACTTCTTCCAAGAAAATAGTGATTTTGTGGCCGTTTGGGGTTGTCCAATAGTAAAGGTCAATCATGATATAGTTCTCCTAAAAATTTAAAGAAAAATTATCTTGACTAGAAACGCTCCACCCAAGGCCGCAGTTCGACTTCCCATGTCCAGGCACTGCGGGGTTGATGCAGAATGTTGAGATAAGTCTGGGCGAATCTCCTTCGGAGACGCTACGCGAACGCATCTGGGTCAAGGGTGCTGTCGGGGTTGTTTGCGGGGTCTTGGCTTGCTGTTGCACGGATAACACCATCAATAACAAAATGCGCCACATGGATATTTTTGGGCGCTAATTCCCGCGCAATGCTCTGAGCCAGACCGCGTAGTGCAAATTTACCCATAGCAAAGGGTGCAGATTGAGGATAACCTTTGATGCTGGCTGAGGCTCCGGTAAAGAAAATAGCGCCACCTCCTTGATTCAACATCCGTTTGGCAGCAGCTTGGGCAACCAGAAAACCACCATAGGCGGTGATATCTAGAGTTTTTGCTACTTCAATTGGGTCTAGATCAACAAAAGGCCCACGCACCCGAAAGCTGGGATTGTAAACAACAACTGTTGGCGAACTTAGTTTGCTTTCCACATCAATAAATAACCGCTCTACCTCATCTGGTTTTGAAGCATCGCAGGCAAAGCTAGTTGCCCCAATTTCACTACTAAGTTGGGTGAGTTTTTCAATGCGGCGAGCAGCTAAAGCTAAAGTCATTCCTTCTTTGGCAAACAGGCGGGCTAAAGAGGCACTGAGTCCACTACCTGCTCCGACTATCAAAGCTGTTTTTGGCATGGGTGCGATTCTCTCTAAGGATTGAGTGTCGCTGAAGATAGTTTTAAGCTCATTCCACTCCTTTTAGGAATGGGATTTCCCGGGAATGGGGAATGGGAAAGTTCTGTTCAATGCCTAACGCCCCAAGCCGACGGTGAGTTACCACGGTTCATCCCACTTCTAGAAGGATGCGGCAATCCAAGGGATTATTCTATCCATCAGGCAACCAATTAAATATATTTGTCCCGACAAAATCAAATATTTTCATAATCACAAAGGGATGCCATGATCAATGCAAGCATGAAAAGGATTGGGGATTGGCAAGAGATAAACACAGATGTGCAGGCTTTTCTCTGTGTTTATCTGTGGTTTGATTTCTAAAATTTTGATATCCCAGGCAAGTAAAAACTAGCCCTCATAAGAGTTACCGATTCTGTCTACAGAAACGTTGTAGGGCAATGGCAAGCGGCCCGGATTCAAGCGTGGTTCTGCTGCATAGCCAACAGGAACTAAAACAGCGATCGCTAAATCTGGATTGTCCGCCGCACCAATCACTGCCTTCACCTGATCCTCAAGCCAGCCATTCATAAAGCAGGTGGATAATCCCAGACTTTCTGCTGCTAGTACCAAATGAGTGGCAGCAATCATTGCATCTTTGATGGCATATTCACGGCGCTTGTCTCCCAATGAACTTTGAAATTGCGGGATGGCGTTTTTAAAGTAGTTGATTGTACCTTCATTCCATGCTCCAGTTTGGCTTGCTCGCTCAAAAATCGGCGTTAAATCTTGTTCGCCTGCGGTTCGATCGGCAGCAAAAACAAAGGTTACAGGTGCTTGGATAATTTGCTGTTGATTCCAAGCTGCTGCCGATAGCGCTGCCTTTTGCGCCTCATCTTGCACGAGGATGATTTGCCAGTCTTGGATATTAAAACTGCTGGGTGCTGCTACAGTCAACTCTACCAGTTGCTTTAGCAGTTCTGGGGCTATAGGGTCTGATTTAAAAGTTTTGATTGACCGACGCTTAATAATAGCACTGGGTACATCTAGGGCTTGAGTTTGGGTAATAACACTCATGAGATTCTCCTGATTGTTTGAATTATTGTGCTTAGGATAGCGTTTTTTATTATCAGACCAAATACTGATTTGGTGTAAAAGGTTGCTTATCCTCACCCCAGAATAATTAGACACTGGCTAGCTGTTCACCTGCTGCTGTCCAAAATGGATAGTCTGTATATCCCTTTTCACCACCGCCATAGAACGATTCTGGGTCTGGCTGATTCAGTGGTGCATTCACAGCCAAACGTTCGGGTAAATCAGGATTGGCTATAAATAGAGTGCCAAATGCTACTAAATCTGCTTCTTTGTTTGCCAAAACAGCATTGGCTTTTTCACGGGTATAACCGCCATTCACAATCAGAGTCCCTGTATAGCGTTCTCGTAAATGACTAGTTGGTATTACCGTCGCACCATGTTTAATGTCTGCGTCTATTGCCTCAAAGATATGCAAATAAGCCAAATCAAATTTGTTTAGCACTTGTGCCGCATAGCCAAAGGTTTCTAGGGGATTGGAGTCACGCATATCGTTAAATGTCCCACTAGGAGAAAGGCGTACTCCTACTTGTTTAGCATCCCAGACGCTAGTAACTGCCTCTGTTACCTCTACTAACAGTCGGGCACGATTCTCAATGCTACCGCCATACTTATCTGTGCGTTGGTTTGTGCTATCCCGGAGAAACTGGTCGATTAAATAACCATTGGCTGCGTGAATTTCTACTCCATCAAACCCAGCCGCTAGTGCATTGATTGCCCCTAGACGGTAGCTTTCTACAATCCCTGGAATTTCTGAGGTTTCCAAAGCACGGGGCGTGACAAAGGGTTTGCGTCCCTCATAGGTTAAGGCTTCACCTTTAGGTGCGATCGCAGAAGGTGCTACAGGTAACTCTCCACCTGGCTGCAAATCAGGATGAGAAATCCTGCCTACGTGCCACAGTTGCAGAAAAATTCTTCCTCCCTGTTGATGCACAGCATCAGTAACTAACTCCCAACCTGCTACCTGTTCCGGTGAATAAATACCTGGTGTATTAGGATATCCTTGTCCTTGGGGAGAAACCTGACTTGCTTCTGCAATAATCAGCCCAGCAGAAGCGCGTTGGGCGTAGTAGGTAGCATTCAATTGATGCGGCACGTTTCCCTCACCTGCTCTTTGTCGAGTTAAGGGAGCCATAACAATACGGTTGGGCAATTCCAGTTCGCCTAACTGGTAGGGAGAGAATAAGTTGATGTCACTATTCATTGGTTATGTCTCCAAATGAGTGTGTAAAATTGGGCTGGGGGCTGGGCACTCAGAACTCAGCACTCAGCACTCACAACTGGGCACTCAACTAGGGTAGGTAGACAACCCACCCTAAGCTGTTATATTTGTCACATATGCTGTGATAAAGTCTTAATTAATGTGGTTTTGGGCACAGCACCCACGACTGTATCAACTTGTCGGCCTGCCTTAAACACCATTAATGTGGGAATGCTACGAATTCCATAATGGCTGGCGACGGTAGGATTTTGATCTGTGTTCAGTTTCACTACTTTCACCTGTCCATCGTATTCGGTAGCAACCTCATCGACGACCGGAGCTACCATTCTGCAAGGGCCGCACCAAGGGGCCCAAAAGTCCACTAATACCGGAACTTGGCTATCTAGGACTTCTTGCTTAAATGTGGCTTCCGTGACATTTGTAACGGATGACATAACTGTCCTCCTGATTTAATTCTATTGTTCGATATTATCGAATAATTAAAATATAAGCCATTTTATGAGATCATGCAACTATGAGATTCTTGTATCATCCAGATAGAAAAGATATATCTTTAGCGGGGGTGCTATATGCATTGGGTGACCCGGTGCGGCTGGAGATTGTGAGGCTGCTAGCGACTAAGGGAGAGCAATGCTGTGCCGGGTTTGATTTTGCGATCGCCAAGTCTACCATGTCAAATCACTTTAAAATTTTGCGAGAGTCGGGGGTAGTCTTGACTCATAAAGAAGGGACACAGCACATCAATAGATTGCGGCGCGAGGATTTAGAGACGTTGTTTCCGGGGTTATTGGATGCAGTGTTGCGATCGGCTCCCCCATTAGATATTTGCACATCGGCCGATAAACAAACAGCCTCACAAGTCTAAGCACTGACAAGGTTACAGAGAAACTATAAATTACAGTTATCAGGGAGTCTGCTTCAGGAGCAACTTCCCTGAATTTAAAGAATTCTCAGACAAGCCTGGTGCTATAACTGTACTCGCTTAGTGGCAAGATAAATCGCAGGACAAACTGCTGTTTCTCAATCAAGCGATGCAACATCGTAACCAAGTCTATATCAGACGAATTTTAATAGTTGCTGGCACGAGTCTACTGCTATCGCCACTGCTGTTCTACGGTTGGCTTTGTTTTTTACGTCCACCCCGGACTGATCAACAGCAAGTATTATTCAATGGCATTATTTATCAACGCCGTGCAGTTTCCACGCCACGTCTGGTCATGATTCATATTGTCACGGTTGATTTGGCAGTACCAGGAGTAAAAGCCTTAGTAACTCCAGGGATGCCAATTGGCAGTGGTAGAAAAACCAACGCTCGAACTACCTCAGAATTTCTTCGGGAATTTAAGGTGCAATTGGCAGTCAATGCTAGTTACTTTCATCATTTTTATGAACGTACACCTTGGGATTATTATCCTCACAGCGGCGATCCTTCCTATCCTTTAGGAGAGGTAATCTCCAGTGGATCTCGTTATTCAAAACCAGAAGCGAATAAAGCTGTGGTGTGCTTTTCCAGAAGTAATATTGCTCAAATATTGGCGAGTGGCAAATGTCCCAAAGATACAGTTCAAGGGGTTGCAGGCCAGGAAATGTTGGTTAGTGATGGTAAACCTGCTATTTCTCAGATTTCTGAGAATAAACCATACCCACGTGTGGCAGTAGCTATCAATCGCCAGGGTAATAAACTGTGGTTAATTGTTGTCGATGGTAAGCAACCCTTTTACAGTGAAGGTCTTACTCTTGGTGAGTTGACCAAGACTGCTATCAATCTAGGCGCTTATGCTGCGCTCAATATGGATGGCGGCGGTTCTACCACATTGGTGATATCAGCGAATAATGGCACAAAGGTATTAAATGCTCCTATTCATACCAAACTACCTATGCGTGAGCGTCCGGTTGGCAACCACTTGGGTTTTTATGCTTTGCCAGAAGTTGTAAAAACATCTACATCCAAATAACCGCACCTGCACGGACGGACACCCCTACCAATAGAAAGATTAAAGCCTAGTAACATTTCGTTACACTGGAGACATCCAGAGAAAAACAAACCTCTGGAAGCTGAAATCAAAGGTGTACGACATGAATGGCACAATACGCGTGGGTAATCTGTTTGGGATTCCCTTTTACATCCATCCGTCGTGGTTTTTAGTTCTGGGCTTGGTAACTTGGACTTATAGCAGCGGGCTGATGGCGCAATTTCCGCAACTATCTGGGGCTTTAGCCTTGCTACTAGGATTGATGACAGCGCTGTTGTTATTTGCCTCTGTCGTCGCTCATGAATTAGGACACAGCTTCGTAGCTATCCGCCAAGGCATTGATGTCAAATCAATCACACTGTTCATATTCGGCGGTTTAGCAAGCTTAGAAAAAGAATCGAAAACTCCAGGAGAAGCTTTTTGGGTAGCGATCGCTGGGCCTTTAGTTAGCCTACTAATCTGCGGTGTGGTTACAGCAATTGGTGTTGCTACCGCCGCATCAGGGGCACTAGCAGCTATTCTTGGTGTTCTAGCTTCTGTTAACCTGGCGCTAGCACTGTTTAATCTTATTCCTGGCTTGCCTTTAGATGGCGGAAATATACTTAAAGCTCTTGTTTGGAAAATCACAGGCAATCCTTATAAAGGCGTGACTTTTGCCAGTCGAGTTGGACAGATATTTGGTTGGGTGGCGATCGCCACTGGTTTAATTCCCCTACTGTTATACGGTAGCTTTGCCAACATCTGGAACTTGTTAATCGGTTTCTTTCTGTTACAAAATGCAGGTAATGCGGCTCAATTTGCCAGAGTGCAGGAAAAACTTACAGGTTTGACAGCTGCGGATGCTGTAACTCCAGATAGCCCGATTGTTTCTGCTAATCTAACTTTAAGAGAGTTTGCCGATGAGCGGATTTTAAGTGGACAAAACTGGCATCGGTTCTTAGTGACTGACGATGAGGGACAATTGGTAGGTGCGATCGCTGCTAATGATTTGCGAAGCATCCCTACAACACAGTGGTCAGAAACTCAAGTCAAAGAAGTAATGCGACCAATTGCAGAATCTACCACAGTCAAATCAGACCAGCCGCTTTTAGAAGTAGTTCAGCTACTCGAACAACAAAAGCTATCTGCGCTTCCCGTAATTCGTGACAACGGCGTGCTAGTGGGAATTTTAGAAAAGGCTGCGATTATCCAACTACTACAACGCAGATCTGAATTCAACCCTGCATAGTCCAATCCAAAATACTCCTTCTCAAACCTCCCTCAGAATTTCTGAGGGAGTTTTTTATCAAACACCAGTACCCCTACACTAAATCAGAACTTACGCACTCAGATCCCCCAACCCCCTTCAAAAGGGGCAGCCCTGCGCCCTTGCGGGTTCCCCGACTCCCTCAGTGGCGTGGCTTTAGAAATTCCCCTCTTTTGAAGGGGGGGATCAGGGTTTCAGGCTTCAGTGCGTAAGTCCTATAAATATCCAAGCCAAGACTGTTGCAGATAGTTTACGTATTAATACTTTATGGATAGTATCAAATGGCTTGTAGTTTTTAACTACTTAAATCATTATTACAAAGCATCTTCCAGAGATGCTGTGCTATTACTCAGCGGTTAGACTAGTAACCACAGGGTAACAATCAAAGGAATACTATGATGAGTGACCGTGACTATACCTTAATTATTGATAAAAGCGGTAGTATGTCCACTCCTGATCAAGCGGGTGGAAAAAGCAGATGGGAAATAGCCCAAGAATCTACTCTGGCTTTAGCCAGAAAGTGCGAACAGTTTGATCCTGATGGTCTCACTGTTTATGTATTTTCAGGGAGATTTAAACGCTATGAGGATGTAACCTCAGCAAAAGTTGGGCAGGTATTTCTAGAAAATGACCCGGCTGGCACAACTAATTTAGCGGGTGTACTACAGGATGCCATCAATAATTACTTTAAGCGTAAAGCTGCTGGCAAAACCAAACCCAATGGCGAGACAATTTTAGTAATCACTGATGGCGAACCAGACGATCGCAAAGCTGTATTTGAAGTAATAATTACTGCTACTCGCCAGATGGATCGTGATGAAGAATTAGCAATTTCTATAGTTCAGGTAGGTTCAGATCCTCAAGCTACTAAGTTTCTCAAAGCTTTGGATGACCAGTTGCAAAGTGTTGGGGCTAAATTTGATATCTGCGACACTGTGACTTTAGATGATTTAGAAGATATGAGTCTCGCAGATGTATTAATGAATGCGATAACTGACTGATATTGCTTGATTCTATAAGTTTTGTTAAATAAGTGATAAATAATTTTTTGGAGTTTTAGTCATGCTAGAAAATCGTGATTACACGTTAATTATTGACCAAAGTGCTAGCATGGCTACTACAGATCAAAGGAATGGTAGAAGTAGATGGTCAGCACTACAAGAATCGACATTAGCCTTAGCAATTAGATGTGAAGAGTTTGATTTAGATGGAATTACTATTTATCTTTTCTCTAAAGGATTTAAACGCTACGACTATGTTAAATCAAACCAAATAAAGCAGATTTTTGCAGACAATTTACCTGGAGATACGACAAACTTAGCGGGTGTACTTCAAGATGCCATCAATAACTACTTTAAACGCAAAGCTGATGGCAAAACCAAGCCAGAGGGAGAAGTAATTTTAGTTGTTACTGATGGTACACCAGGCGATCGCCAAGCTGTGTTTGAGGTAATTATTAATGCTACTCATCGGCTAGAAAAGGCTCAAGAATTAAGAATTTCTCTAATTCAAGTCGGTGCTGATACCAAAGCAACTAAGTTTCTTCATGCTTTGGATGACGAGTTGCAGAGTGTTGGAGCTAAATTTGATATTTGCGATACCATCACTTTAGATGAATTAGAAGATATGAGCCTCACGGATGTATTAGTAAAGGCGGTAACTGATTGATAATTTGATAGTTTAAAAGTTTTTACTAAATGATTGGAGAAATTAGAAATGCTAGAAAATCGTGATTACACCTTAATTATTGACAAAAGCGGCAGCATGGCTACCCCAGATCAAAAAGGTGGTAGAAGCAGATGGGTAGCAGCACAAGAGTCTACATTAGCCCTAGCAAGTAAGTGTGAACAATTTGACCCTGATGGCATCACTATTTATGTATTTTCTGGTAGATTCAAACGCTATGAAAATGTGACATCGGCTAAGGTGGCACAAATTTTCCGAGAAAACGACCCCTCTGGAACTACTGACTTAGCAGCAGTGTTAAAACATGCAACTGATGATTACTTTCAACGCAAGGGTGCGGGTAAAACTAAGCCCAATGGTGAAACAATTTTAGTTGTTACCGATGGTGAACCGGACGATCGCAAAGCTGTAATGCGGGTAATTATTGAAGCTTCTCGCCACATGGATCGTGATGAAGAACTGGCTATTTCTTTCATTCAAGTTGGTACAGATCCCCAAGCTACTCGCTTTCTTAAAGTTTTGGATGACGAACTTCAAGGAGCTGGTGCTAAGTTTGATATTTGTGACACAATTACAATGGAAGATATGGAAGATTTAAGCCTATCGGAAGTGCTACTTAATGCCATTAATGACTAATGCAACCCGACGGCAACAAATCTACTATTCAAAAATACCTCAAGAACCCAGCAGAATATAATAAGGTTTTTGTAGATATCTCAAAGGCTAGTTTCCAAAGGATATTTTGATTTCCGCACAGTGGTACTAGCCATCGTCTTTACAGGACTGAAACAATGGATACCATTGATAATCTGTTAGCTGAACTCAAAACTGAATACCAGGAAGTAAAACCCTCTGAGCCACAGCCACAACCAAACTTAACTCAACCATTTATCCAAGCGCCACCAAAGGCAATTTCTTTAATAGATAGCCTTTTGGAGGAAGTTAAGGCTGATTTTGCAGAACAAGATACTGCTGAGGAGTTAAGAAGACAGCAAGAATTAGAAAAAGAACGAATTCATCAAGAACAACTCCGCGCCAAACAATTAGAAGCTTTAAAAAGTCAAGCAAAAGAATGGCTAGCCAAATTAGATCCATTTTCAGTTGAAGGGCTATGGTTTGAAAGATTTGCTGAAAGCTATCCCTCAAAGTTAGAGGCGGCTATTGAGTATTTGCAAAACAACTATTAACAATTCACAATTCAAAATTAAAGGCATTTTCAGTCGGGTATTTAAAGCCCTAAATTTACTATAAATTGAATAATATAAAATTTGCGTTTAATTCTGCTAGGAATTCATAGTTGTGAATTAATAATTGTGAGTATTAAAAATATTGCTGTCTAACGATTACTGATTTTCAACTTGACGACGGTTTATTTGAGAAAAATTTTGTACAGCCCATTCGTGCATTGCATTGAGTATTGGTTGCAAGCTTTCTCCTAAAGGTGTCAATGAATATTCTACTTTTGGGGGAATCTGTGGATAAACTTCTCGGTGAATAATGCCATCTTCTTCCATTTCTCTGAGTTGCTGAGTTAGCATTTTTTGGGTAATTCCTGGTAAGGCGCGTTGTAATTCACCAAAACGTTTTACGCCTGCCATTAATTCTCTAATAATCAAAACCTTCCAGCGTCCGCCAATTACATCTAGTGTAGTTTCTACCGCACAAGTAAGCCTGGGATAGTTTTGCGCTTCAGTTTCCATAGTGAGTTGTTGGCAAGTATATTATTTTAAATTGCATATTATTCATAGTAATTGTACATATAGGACTCATATTTGATTTTTGAACAAAATTCAGTACACCTTTATTCCTTCTTCCCAGTCCCCAGTCCCCAATCCCCAGTCCCTTACCTCTACGAGTGATTCAGAAATCAAATCGGATTGCTATAGAATTTCTCTGTTTTCTGATAGGAAGGCGATAGAAGGCTATTAATTGCTGGTGTGAGTATTTTTGTAATATCAATTCGGCGAAGATATTGTACACATTTAAATCTGCAATGCCTTAAACCATCTAGTAACAACAGTGTTAATGGTTTGTTTAATTTGATGCTTGCGATTCCATCTCTGGAAAGCCATTTCATACTCTTCACCTTTAGTTTGAAAGGTATTCCAGATATCCAGTCCTACTGTGAGGCCACAGAATAGCAAAATATACAGCGACCAACCAAGACCGCCACCCCCAATCAAATCCACAAGGATGAAAAAAGCATTAACTACGGCATAATTACCTAAACGCTTTTTTAATCTTCCTCGACGGTAATTATTAAAAACTTGCCGCCGTTGTACTTCGCTTTGTTGCGATCGCCAGTCGCACTCTGCTAATTGTAAAGAATCAGCAGGGATGTTTAACTCAGCGGCGATCTCTAATAGCTGGTCGTAAGAAAACTCTCGTTCTGTATCACCAGCATGACGCGCGATCGCCAAATTCAGAATCTGCTGTACATCTTCTTGGCTATAAGAACGGATACTTTTTGCTTCAAATTCCGCCATAATTTTAGCTCGTAGTATTAGTTTTAATAGAGAGTTGCTGCGCCAGCACCATTAGCAATATTTTCATTATCCCTACACTAACAAATCTGGCTAGTGCCGTAGGTAGTGATTTCTAGAATGATTAACAGCTTTGAGGTGGGCGAAAAGTATAAATATCTTGAATAACTTGTACCCAACCGTCAGCCAGAGATTCGAGAATGCGATCGCCTTTTTCTTTAGTTGCTGTGGTTGCATCGCCAATGACTCCACTTTTACTAATATCTCGCGTTACCCAAGCCACCGGTAGCTTACCTTCCCAACTGATTAAACTGCTTTTTTCCTGTTCTGGTGGATACTCAGCAATAGCCTTCTCCAGCTTCACCTGCTCCGGTAAAATTGCCAACATCAGACTAGTTTCGGCATCTCCAGCGTGCATTCCTAACTGTGCTTCTTTGGGAGTTAGCAAATCTTTAGTAATATTAGGTACACGCCAAGTAAACAACGGAAATACTAAAAAGTCATCATATTTAACGTGTAAATCTCGCGCTGCCATTTGCATGACTTGCGGTTGTCCCCCGTGGGAGTTCATCAACACTAATTTTCTAAACCCAGCACGGTAAATGCTGTCTCCCACTTCCATAATTGTTGCCGTGAGTGTTTCCGTACTCAGGGTAATCGTCCCTGGAAAATGCCAGTGTTCGTTAGATTTACCATAATAAAGATTGGGCAAAGCATAAGCAGGAATATTAGAGTCTAACTTTTCTAACGCTTTTCCTAGTACTCCAACACCAATAGCAGCATCAACAATCAGTGGTAGATGGGGGCCATGTTGTTCAATTGCCCCCACTGGTTGGATAATTACCACATTTTCCTTATCTGGCATTGCCTCAATATCAGTCCAACTGAGGTAGGGAAAAAAGCGTTTTGGGGGAATAAAGCTGTGCATTTTATCTACTATTGCGCTATTTTGATTTTACCTGGCTTAGGGGCTGGGTATTAAGTATCGGAGATAACAGGCAGAGGGGCAGAGGGCTGGGTGAGCTGGGGGAGTGAATTGTATCAAAGCTTCATTTATCCACCTCAGAACTGCGTTCATCCACCTCAAAGCTGCGTTCATCCACCTCAGAACTGCGTTCATCCACCTCAAAGCTGCGTTCATCCACCTCAGAACTGCGTTCATCCACCTCAAAGCTGCGTTCATCCACCTCAGAACTGCGTTCATCCACCTCAAAGCTGCGTTCATCCACCTCAGAACTGCGTTCATCCACCTCAAAGCTGCGTTCATCCACCTCAGAACTGCGTTCATCCACCTCAAAGCTGCGTTCATCCACCTCAGAACTGCGTTCATCCACCTCAAAGCTGCGTTCATCCACCTCAGAACTGCGTTCATCCACCTCAGAACTGCATTCACCCGTTTCGGAACTTTAAACTTCCCAATTCCCAATCCCTAGTCCCCACTCCCAGCCCTTGTTAAGACTCTCAAAACATCTGTATATGACCCAGATGTAGCAGAGCATAATAACCAAAGAGCAAACATTTAGAAGGAAAAAATCTCATGGTTGAAGATAACGGATCAATTCGCACCCTATCAGTTGATATTGGCGGTAGCGGTGTCAAGGCTATGGTATTAGATATCACAGGAAACCCTATAACAGAAAGGGCACGTTTAGATACACCCCAACCAGCTAAACCAGAGGTTGTAATCAATGCGATTGTCGTCTTAGCAGCTGCTCAAGGTGACTTTCATCGTGTTTCAGTGGGTTTTCCTGGTGTAGTGCGGTACGGAGTCACAGAAACAGCAGTAAACCTAGATCAAGAGTGGATTGGTTTTGATTTACAAACCGCTTTATCAAAGCAATTAAACAAGCCTGTACGGGTAATTAATGATGCAGATATGCAAGGGTTGGGGGCAATAGCAGGTAAAGGTGTGGAATTAGTAATTACCTTGGGTACAGGATTTGGTTCGGCTTTATTTGTCGATGGTAAATTAGTGCCGAATATGGAAATGGGGCATCATCAGTTTCGTAAAGGCGATACTTACGAAGAACAGCTAGGGCGCGCAACGTTAGAAAAAATTGGTGAGAAAAGATGGAACCAGCGTTTAAAAAAGGCGATCGCATCTTTGCAGCATCTGTTCAATTATGATTGCCTTTATATCGGCGGTGGTGAAGCTGTCAGAGTAAATATCGAGTTGCCTTTAAATGTAAAACTCATCCCTAATATCACTGGCTTATTGGGTGGTATTGCTTTGTGGCGAAATTAGGTGCGATTGGGCATTGGGCACTCTTTCCAGACAGATTTGTTACTGGCGTAAGTCTGGCGAGGGATGCAGTAAGCAGAAATCAAACTTATTCATTGAAGATGAGGAAATGATTAAGAATGATTAACCATGCAATTAAAACCAATTAATCAACAGGTGGTAGCCATCGTTGGGGCTTCCAGTGGTATCGGGCGTGACGCAGCGCTGAGGTTTGCTCAACGTGGTGCAAAGGTTGTAGTTTCTGCCCGCAGCGAATCCGGGTTAAAGTCTTTGGTAGATGAGATTCAAGGCTTTGGTGGTGAGGCAATTTATGTAATTGCAGATGTAAGTGACTTTCAGCAAGTAAAGGCGATCGCAGATAGAACTGTAGCAGAATACGGCAGAATCGATACTTGGGTTCATACTGCCGCTACAGGTGTAATTGCTCCTTTTGAGAAAATTACACCAGAGGAGTTTGCCAGAGTTGTTGATGTGACTTTGATGGGACAGGTATATGGTGCAATGGCAGCATTACCTTATCTCAAACAAGAAGGACGAGGAGCGTTAATTCATATTTCCTCAATGGAAGGTAGGCGCAGTCTGCCTCTACAAAGTCCCTATTCTACTGCCAAGCATGGTTTAGAAGGGTTCCTAGATGCCTTACGCGTTGAATTGCAACACGAAAAATGGCCTATCAGCGTTACCTCAATACTGCCTTCGACGATTAACACTCCCTACTACAATAAAGTTCGCACCAAACTAGGGGTGAAGCCTACAGGAGTACCCCCCTATTACCAACCTAGCCTTGTTAGCGATGCCATTCTCTACGCTGCGGAACACCCCATGCGTGATTTTGTGGTTGGGGATGCGGGCAAAGTATTAGATTTACTGCAACGCATTTCGCCATCTTTAGCGGATTCAATATTACTGGCGATCGCCTTTAAAGCACAGCGCACTAATGAGCCAAAATCAGAAGATGCGCCAAACAATGTTTTTGAACCGATTGAAGGTTATGACACAGTTGAGGGAGACTTTAGAAACTTATCGATACCCAGTTTCTTAGATGGGTTGGATATGAATCCGCCACTCAAATGGGGTGCGTTAGCATTTGCGGCATTAGGTGTTGCCGCACTTGCAGGTATATGGGGTACAAAGAATAACATTTAAGGGACTTCCAAGTAAAAAAATATTCCATCGCTTTGATGGCATAGGAGCAGGGGGAGGGAAAGCCGTTTTGAAGGAGTAAAATTTGATAATTTATTTTTTGGAGTTCCCTAATATCATTACCGACTGCATCTAATTCATCTCACAATAACCCTCACCAATAACTTTAATGGGTGAGGATTTTTTTGAGTGATATAGCAAAGTGCTGAGTTTTGAGTAATAATTTCTCCCCTTGTCTCCCCTGCCCCCTGCCCCCTGCCCCCTGCCTCTTCCCTAACCTATTTACGGCAAAATAATTTCAATGAACAACAGCAACTAAATGCTATGGAAGAAAATCAAAACTACCACATGACTTCAGAAGAATTTCGTCACTGGGGATATAAAACCATTGATTGGATAGCTGATTATTTAAATAATGTTGAAGAACTACCTGTTCTTTCTCAAGTTGAGCCTGGTGATATTAGAGCAAAGCTACCAGAAACTGCTCCTCAACAAGGAGAATCTTTTGCGGCAATTTTAAAAGATATTGATGAAATCATCGTACCGGGATTAACAAATTGGCAGTCTCCTAACTTCTTTGCTTTCTTTCCTACTGGTATATCTGCACCTTCAATTTTGGGAGAATTAATTAGTGCTGGTATGGGTGTGCAGGGAATGTTGTGGGCAACTTCTCCTGCTTGTACTGAGTTAGAAACTCATGTTCTAGATTGGCTAGTAGATATGCTAGAACTGCCCTTGCACTTCAAATCTTCAAACACAGGGGGAGGAGTAATTCAAGATTCAGCTAGTAGTGCTTCTCTTGTGGCTTTGGTAGCCGCTAGAGAACAAGCAAAAGCAGATGTTAGTAAATTGGTTGCTTACACTTCCACGCAAGCACACTCTTCAATTGAAAAGGGAGTAAAGATTGCCGGACTCAGCCGTGAAAACTTGCGTTTAATAGAGGTGGGTGCAGATTACGCCATGCAACCAGAAGCACTACAGCAGTGTATTGAAAGTGATATTCAGGCAGGGTTAACGCCTTTTTACATTGCTGCTACTGTCGGGACAACTTCATCTAATGCGATCGATCCTTTAGCTAAGTTAGGAGCGATCGCCCAAAAATATCATATCTGGCTGCATGTTGATGGAGCAATGAGCGGCACAGCTGCTTTATGTCCTGAGTATCGCTGGATTCATCAGGGTTTGGAGTTAGCCGATAGCTATTGCTTCAACCCCCATAAATGGATGATGACTAACTTTGACTGCACTTGCTTTTACGTGCGAGATAAAGCCAAACTGATTCAATCTCTTTCGATCATGCCGGAATTTCTCAAAAATCAAGCCAGTGAATCGGGGAAGGTAATCGACTATCGAGACTGGCAAATTCCTCTAGGGCGGAGATTCCGCAGCCTCAAGCTTTGGTTTGTGATTCGTCATTATGGCATTGAAGGCTTACAGCACTATGTGCGTAAGCATATAGCTTTAGCCCAAGAGTTTGCTGAGTGGGTAAAATCAGATCCACGCTTTGAGTTGGCTGCAAATCCGCCACTAAATTTAGTATGTTTTCGGCATCAAGGTGGCGATGAAATTAACCAGATAATTCTCAACAGTCTCAACTCTTCTGGAAAAATCTACCTTACCGCAACTAAGCTTGATCAAAAACTGACTTTACGAATGTCGATTGGCCAAGCCACAACTGAAAAGTTAAATGTGCAGCAAGCTTGGGAATTAATAAGTCAAATAGCTGATGCTAATGAGGGTATTTAGTCCTAAGTTCCAAGGGATAATGCTTGATGATTATTTGTGGCTTTTGCCAATAAATCACGAACTTCATCATCTGTAGTTTGAGGAAATTGCTCATACCAGAGTCCAACGCTGTAAAATGGGCTGGGCGATGTAATACAAACAACCTCGTCTACCTCGCCTGCAAAGTCTTCGCAAGTTTGGGACGCAGCAACTGGTACTGCAACTACAATCCTGGCGGGTTGGTGTTTCCGCACTGCTTGAATAGCAGCCCACATGGTTGCACCCGTTGCTAAACCATCATCTACCAAAATGATTGTCTTTCCTTGCAATTCAGGGAAAGGGCGATTTCCCCGATAAAGCTGTTCTCGTCGCTCTAATTCTTTTTGTTCTTTCGTTGCTACTGTTTCAATTGTGGCATCCGATATATTTAACTGGCGCACAATATCTTCATTAAGTATTTGTACACCACCAGAGGCGATCGCTCCCATTGCCAGCTCTTCTTGATTGGGTACACCGAGTTTGCGTACCACCAAAACATCTAAGGGCACATTTAAAGCTTTGGCAATTTCAAAGGCGACGGGTACACCACCTCTTGGCAAGGCTAGTAGTAGCACATTTGGACTATTAGCATAAGCTGCTAAATCTTGAGCTAAAAATTGACCTGCCAACCTTCGGTCTTTGAATAACATGACTCAATTATGGTTACTAATATTATTAATCGGTTATTGCCGGTGTTGTTTCTTGTGTCTTGATTCTAGAAAGCTAAAAATTCTCTGTCTTCTGACTAATGGAGCGACATCTTCAAACTCAGTATCTATCTAAAGGGGGATTTTATTTTTTATAGATATTTCTTTTAGAAAAATATTTTATAGTTGATACTTCCTATTTTAAATTGCTGTTGATAAAAATTTTAATGCATCAAGAGGATCGTTAGAATTGGTCAAATCCTGATTGCAACAATCCATCATGATTAAACACTAGTTTTAATTACCTATAGGAATGTTAAATCAATTGTGAGAAATTTTAAGTATAGCAATCCGATTTGATTTCTGAACCACTCGTAGAGGTAAGGGACTGGGGATTGGGGACTGGGGACTGGGAAGAAGGAATAAAGGTGTACTGAATTTTGTTCAAAAATCAAATATGAGCCCTATAGTTTAGGGTGGGCAATGCTCACTTTTGTATATTTCTAAATATCTTTCTCCAACTAACTCAGTAGCTTGGTGTTAACATTAATAACGCCCTTGTTAGTAAAAAATTAAAATTAATCAATATGGACTTACTTTCAGAACCATTAAGTATCGAGTATTTAAATATTGAAATTCAAGGGCTACCTAAATCATTACAAAATTCCAAAATAGTACAACTTTCGGATCTACATTTTGATGGACTACTGTTATCTGAAGATTTGCTAGCACAAGCAATTACAACTAGCAATCAATTTCAGCCAGATTTAGTTGTACTTACAGGTGACTTTGTTACCCATAGTCCCAAACCAATTTATCAACTAGCAAATCGGCTGAAAAGTTTACAAAGTCGTGCTGGGATTTATGCAGTCTTGGGAAATCACGACCTTTATTTTCCTAACTCTAAAGCAGAAATCACTAGTGCTTTAACTGCTGTAGGAATTCAAGTTCTTTGGAATCAAGTCGTTTATCCTTTAGGGCCTGGTTTAGGATTAGTAGGGCTTCCTGATTATTGGTCACCAGAGTTCAATCCTGTACCTGTGATGCATCAATTAGATGTAAACACTCCCCGGATAGTCTTATCTCACAACCCAGATAGTGCAGAAGCACTACAAAAATGGCGCGTAGATTTACAACTTTCAGGACATACCCACGGAGGACAAATAGTAATTCCCGGAGTTGGTTCTGTACCTAGTTGGATTCATGCGTCCCGTCATGAAATTCCCGAATTCCTCTGGACTTGGATACCTTTTT
This sequence comes from Mojavia sp., assembly GCF_059505145.1. Lineage (NCBI taxonomy): Bacteria > Bacillati > Cyanobacteriota > Cyanophyceae > Nostocales > Nostocaceae > Mojavia > Mojavia sp. Next base: position 425,919 of record NZ_JCACKA010000074.1, on the reverse strand, counting down.
TAAAAGGGAAATGGCCAAGAGTGGTGAAGAATTGGCAATGGAGTCAAGGTTTACATTGGGTAGGCAAGAATAAGCTTTATGTTAATCGCGGTTTGGGAACATTTCCCCCAGGACGCTGGCATTGTCCTCCAGAAGTCACAGCGATCGCTTTAATTTAACGTGAGTTCGACAGTTAAAATTCTTATTCTGCAGGTGCGATCGCATTGCAGGTCGATGCAATTCAATTGCAGGGCGATGTATTAACATGGATACGAATAAATAAGAGTTTGAGAGAGTTTTTGTGTAAGTCCTATTTAATTTTGAATTTTGAATTTTGAATTATTCCTACACTTTATCTTTTGCTGGTGGTACAATCCCAAACTTATTTAAACCCGCATCAATTTCCTTGAGCAGTTTAAAATCCTCTGCTGGCAAGGGGTAACTGCTACTACTAAATAAACCTGCACTCACAGCAGGCTGCTTTTCTAAAAAAGAAAATGCTTGGCGAAACTGATAAGGTTCAGCTTTAATCGGTGCATCAAAATGGCAAGGAATAATCCACTCAAAGTTCCAATTCGCCACTTTATTAGCCCAGTTGATAGTTTCCTCTGGTGCGCGGTTGAGAATGAGAGTTTGTAAAATTGGTGCTACGAATAAACGACCATCCCCCCGTAGTGCATCAAATGATCGCTGCCAATCTTGTTGCCATTTGAAAGGGAACAACCCGAAATACGCTTTTTTAGAGCGTTCTGGCGCTTTGATGGCATCGCGCAATACTTGACCTAATCCAAAAACGTCCAGCGCGCCTGGTTGAAAGTACAAAGCAAATAGCGAGATGCGTTGCCATCCCTTACAGCGATTTGCCTGAGTGTCTGGGACGATTTCATAAGCACGATCTTTGGCATGGAACAGCAAAGGGTATGGATCTAATTGAACGATCGCAGGTGGCTCTTGTGGTACAGAAATTACTGAGTCTGTTACTAATAGTGTGTGCGATCGCTTGTGGAAAAATGCCACTTCCGCAAACTTACCCGGCCCTAGGTCGATGGGGCCTAGCACTGCATAGTCAAACTCTTCGGCAAAGGGTGTTTCTTTACTGTCTTCTGGGAGTGTGTGAGTACGTTTGGCGGGTAAACCAAGCCAACTTAGTGGTAGATTAAGCGGAAAACTCCACTGATTGGGAGCCACAAATACCTGTGCATTGGGAAAGCGTCTAGCAAACGGGCCAACGAATACCTTATGTTCTAGCCCAGAGATAGTTGGCAGGATAATGTATTTGACATCGCCATGTTCTGCTACTAACTCGTTGAGCAACCGGATACACTCGGTTGTTGGTGCAACGGGAGCATAGACGAACAGACCCCCGGTATCTAGCTTCACAACAGTCATGCGAATGGGCACAACAACATAGAAGATGCCTTGCAACTGATCAAAAGTCCAGACTTTATCCTTAACTACTTCTTTGCGGATTGTCCGTCGTCTGCTGTATGGGTAGAGAGGCAAAGTAAACCAGAAGAACCATGAAAAGTCCTTCGGATGACTTTGTTCGATGTTTCCTGCACGTTGATCATGAGCCACTCTGCGACCCTCCCCAAATTCCCAATGCTTCATTTGTTCTCCAGATGTTGGAGTTTAGCAAATTGTTGAGTGAATAAGGTACTTTTGCTCAAAATTTTACTTTCTCACCACTAATAGAAAGCTAGAAGTCACTATGCATCTAGGTATTTGTGTGAGCTTGATTGGTTTATTTTCTTAAGATATGGGTATTGATACCCAAGCAGTATCTTGAGAAAGATGATTCGGCTTAGTTTTTAACAGTAATATAGCTATCTAAGTTTTATTTATTTAGCGTAGTCATTTTTGCGATTATTTACCATCTTACTTAAAAATTTAGCTAATTTTTTCTTGATAACAGCTTAAAAAGTGATTGATAGGAGCCGCGGATTTGGTCAATTCCTTGATTTCAGTCTGATTCACCGTACTAATGATTTATGGAGGATTTTAATGATTCGCTTACTGGTTAACATTCTAGTCGCTGTCATCAATACAATTTACCGCGATCGCTCTTATCCTCGCTTTTATGTATTGGAAACCGTAGCACGAGTACCTTACTTCTCTTATCTTTCAGTTTTGCACCTTTATGAAACTCTGGGAATTTGGCGCAAAGCCGATTGGCTCAAAGTTCACTTCGCACAAACTTGGAATGAGTTGCATCATCTATTGATTATGGAATCTTTGGGAGGTGCGGCCTTTTGGGGCGATCGCTTTTTAGCAAAAACAGCTGCACTGATTTACTACTGGGTTATTGTGGCACTGTATATAATTTCTCCTCGTTCTGCTTATCATTTCATGGAATTGGTAGAAAATCACGCTTACAGTAGTTATGAAAAATTTCTCACGGCGCAAGAGGCCGAGTTGAAAGCACAACCTGCACCGGAGGTAGCAATACGTTACTACCGTGATGGTGATCTCTATCTGTTTGATGAATTTCAAACGGCTCATCAGCCAGCAGAACGCCGTCCTAAAATTGAAAATCTCTATGATGTCTTTGTGGCAATTCGAGATGATGAGATGGAGCATGTCAAGACGATGGGAGCTTGTCAACAAGCAAATGCTCAAATATCATTCAAGAGTCCTCATAGCCTCGAAGCTAAAAAAGCAGTTGTAGAAAAATCTGAGGTTAATAGTGGTGAGGTATCAACTGCTCAATAGTGCCCATTGCATCGCATGACGTTGATATATTTTTGGTATGGAACTAATAACAATAACCTACCCAGCAGGTAACTAGGTAGGTTATTATTTTTTTACTAAAAAAAGAGGAATTGCGCGCAGCATCTCCGACAGGAGAAGGCGATCGCCAACATCAATTTTACTTTTTTAGCCACTGAATTAAAGTTGCTCTATGTTGCTCTATTATGTAGTCATGGCAGCTTGAACTTCATCTTCTAGTTGTGCTTTAGTCTTTCTAAATTCTCTGCCTAGTTCAATTAGTTTCTGCTCACTCATATACTCAGAAATAGATTTAAATATTTCGTTTTCTTCTTCTTCTACATGATGTTTAACAGCCTTTTTCAGTTCAGTAATTTTTTTCTTGAACTCAGAGTCATTTGGTTTTAGTGACTTAATTTCTTCTAAGATAATTTTAGCTTCTTCGTGTTCTTGTTCAGCTTCTTCAATATATTTTGCAGTTCTTGGGTATTCCCGCATTGCAGGGTAGAAGACTAACTCTTCAGTTCGAGTATGTAATGTCAATGCTCTATATATTTCATTAAAGCACTCATATAATTGATTGAAATTAGCCTTTTCTGCCTCTGCAAACAGCTTTTCAACTTGGCGATGTTCCTTTTCTAACAAAGTAATTATATTTGGTGTTTGAATTTTAGTCATTTTTCTGCTCCTTCGTAGAACTCAATTTCTAAGACTAGTTTGATGTCAACTACTACCTAATCAAACTAATTAGAATTCTATGCGACTCACTCTAGAATTAGTAGAAAATTACCACTTTAATTAAGGCAGTAATTTTATGAATATTACTAATCTTTGCATGGATTAATAGATAAGAATGCTACAATTAATCAAGATTCACAAATACTAGTAAATTCATTTTATCTTAAATTTAATCTTAGCAAAATTAAATGCAAGTTGTTGCAATTGTTCAACTTAAATTTTCACGAAATTAAATTTACCAATCTTCTCTCTACAGGTAGAGACTTACTGATTACGACAAAATGTTTTTTAGACTAAAAACTAATATTGATGAGATAAATTATATCAACGGTTATTTATATTATTGTCTCTTTATGTTAACAATACTTTTGAAATACTCTAGCTTAATTCTCTAAGTAGAGGATAGACATAACTAGAAATACATATACTATGTATTACCAAGCAATAATTTTGTAAGCCCCTAGTCTTAGACCTACTAGGAGCTTTTTCTTAATTTTTATCTATCTCATTGACGGTATATATCAAAAGAGGTAGTAGCAATTTTATGGCTCTATGGGTATATCTATAATTAATTCTAATGGCAGATTGGGTAATAGCTATTGCTTTGTTAATCTCTATTCATAACTGAAAACCCTACCAATTAGGAAAAATGAACATTATTGCTTGGCTTGTTTTAGGTCTAATTGCTGGCGCGATCGCCAAAGCTATCTATCCCGGTCATCAAGGTGGTGGAATTTTAGGAACCATCATATTAGGAATCATCGGTGCTTTTGTTGGCGGTAGTTTAGGTGTATTCTTTAGTACGGGAACCTTTGCCTTAACTGCTCCTACTCTCAGTATTACTGGAATCATAGTTGCAGTTCTTGGCGCACTGGTTGCTGTTTTCTTGTGGAACTTGTTAACCCATCGCAGTGCAGCGTAATAAGTTAGCTGTTTAATCGAGTAATAATAAACCTCAGGGAACCTATTTAACTATTTTTATCCCTGATTTAAATTAAAAGAGTAGCGCTTACCTATAGTTAGGCGAGCGCTATTATTATTGTTGATAAAAAACCTCATTCAACCTCTCTACTTGGCTTCTCATCAACCTTTGCACGCTTACTAAAGCTCGATTTAACTCATAATTTCGGCAATTTGGATTCTGCAAATATGCCTGTTGTTCTTCCTCAATCATTTTCACATCTTGACGCACTAAACCATCAAGAAATTTTTGTGCTGCGCCAAATAAACTATCTTTCACAAATCGGCGAAACCACACAGGTAATTTGTGTAACCGCCAAAATGCATTTAATGATGTGAAATGAATCAAATAAGCTTTAGTTTGCGTTTCACTTACTGGACAAAGTAAACAATAAATCTTAAAATCTTGTCCCAAGGTTGAAGCCCAATGTGGATAAATATAACTTACATCCAAAGGTTCAGGATGCAAGCGCCGCAAAGCTGGGAAAAATAATTGGGAGATAGACCAAATTTTATCTATTTTATAATAACTTTGTGCTGTATAATGAGCATCTACACGATTAGCATCTTCGTCAATATCTTGCAAAGCTGCTTCCGCCCAAGCTTGTAGATCCTGATGTAAATGTCCGTGATACATATCCATCAGGTTTTCAATTAAATAAGAATAATGAGCTTGACAATTAATTACTGAAACTGTGGCAATATAATTTAGATGTTCCCATTCTGGTAAGCCAAGGGGTTCTATAGTTGGTGATTCGTTTCCCGGAAACAGCCAGATAAAACCGTCTTGTTCCTTTACGGGGTAAGTGCGAATTTTACAACTTGGTAGTTTTTGATTTTCTGCTAAGTAGGGAACCGCCGCACATTTCCCCGATGAATCGAAGCGCCAACCATGATAAGTACATTCCAATTCATGACCAGTAACTTGCCCATGACTGAGTTTAACTTGGCGGTGGGGGCAACGGTCTTCTAGGGCGTGGATTTTTCCTGTACTATCTCTGTAAAGAGCGATCGCTTCCTGCCAAAGTATCACACCCACAGGCTGATTTTTAACTTCACTACTACGAGCAACCACATACCAATGGTTCGGGTTAATACCCAATTGACGGACATCACGACTTTGCACAGATTGAGAGAGAGAGGTTATAGGCTCGCGCATTTTTAATTAAACGTTTGGTGTTTAGGTGCAATTAAAGAGATTTTATAGATACTATTTTGTTGAAATTTAAGTAATATTTTTACTATTGTTCACCTAAAAAACAATTTTACATCGCTGAAGATTAGACTATCACTTTAGGAAGCTTAAACTAACCTTGCCTACAAGCTATAAAGTATGTGTAGATAAAACAGTAACCATATTCAGGCAAAAATCTGTATGACAAACTACCAAGAAACTTTATCTAGCACTGATTTTGTTAATGAGTTAATCGTGGAGACGACAAGCATTAATCATGTGGAAATCATCGAAAATGTCATCGATAGTCTAGAACAAGATGATAGTGCAATGGTTAGCCGCACTCCAGAGGGTGGCTATCTCTGGAAGTTTAAGTACGGCAGCGTGGAAGTATTTGTTCAGCTCAATGGTACAAATGATGAAGATACGATCACAGTTTGGTCTTCGGTGCTAAAGTTACCCGCCAAAGATGAACCCAAATTGATGCGGCATTTATTAGAGATGAACTGTTCTAGCACCTTTGAAGCTCGTTTCGGTATTATTGAAAATCAGGTGGTTGTGATCTCGACACGCACCTTAGCAGAGATATCTCCAGGGGAAGTTTCCCGGTTAATTACCATTGTGGCAACGATCGCTGATAACAACGACGAAGCTTTACAATCGGAATTTGGTGCAGCTTGAGTAATTTTGAATTAAGGTGTGCTGTATTGAATGCATAGCAAGCAGGTTTGGCGACTGATTCCTTTGCTAGAAGCTGCTGGTAATTTACAAATGGCAATTGACCGCTGGTTGCTAGAACAGCACCAGTTGGGAAAACAGCCTCCAACTCTGCGGTTTTACACTTGGTCGCCACCCGCTATTTCCCTCGGTTATCATCAACGCCAATATCCTGAATATTGGCAAAATATAATTTGGCAAGGTCAAAAACTGGATGTGGTGCGGCGTCCTAGTGGTGGACGCGCAGTATTACACCAAGGTGATTTAACTTATGCTGTCGTCACATCTGGACTGAATGGTAATCGCTTCCAGGTGTACGAAAAAATTTGTGAGTTTTTAATTGAAGGATGGCGATCGCTTGGCGTTAAATTGAGCTATGGTACAACTGGGCGAGGCTATATCCATAATCCTAACTGTTTTGGCACTTCCACAGGCGCAGATTTAGTTTTGTCAAATGGAGCCAAATTCATTGGTAGCGCCCAAATGCGGCGAAGTGGGACAATTTTGCAGCATGGTTCCATCCGCTTGCAGCCCGATACAGAACTGTTCGCTAGGGTATTCGGTGCAGAAAGTTTTCCCAACCTCCAACTAGCCCAAAACCTAAGTGTAGAAGAAATTATTACTGCTTTGGTTATTGCTGCTAGTAATTGTTTTGCTATGCAGATAGAAATGCAACCCTTATCACAGTCTGAATGGGATGAAATTTTAGCCCAGCCTATTCTTGAGTGTTGAGAACTGGTGCTTCTTTCAAATAACCTGCGGCGACACAATCATCAATCAATTGCAAAACAAACGGCCAAAGTTCCGGCGCACCAGTCTCTACAGGTGCTACCCGCTTCATCACTTGATCGCGTCTAATACCATGAATCCGCCAAGTTCCGCCTTGAGTTTGCTGGTTGTGCAGTAGAGGTTGTATCCGATCTAAAGCTGCGGCGAATTTAGCAGTGGGTGTTTCTCCTACTTCAAACTCATCCCAAAGTGAACGCAATTCTCTACCCTGATCCTCTGGCAAAATTCCAAATAGTCGTGATGCTGCTTGTAATTCCTTTTCTGCCTTACTGCAATTTGCCTGGACATCGTAGCAAAAGGTATCACCTGCATCAATTTCTACTAAATCGTGAATCAGTAGCATTTTGATCGCACGGAATATATCAACTCCTTCCGGGGCATATTCTGATAGTGCGATCGCCATTATCGCCAAATGCCACGAATGTTCAGCACTATTTTCTCGCCGCGATCCATCCATCAGCAAGGTTTGGCGCAGTATATGCTTGAGGCGATCAATTTCAATGATGAATTGGATTTGTTGAGTCAGCTGGTTGCTTTGCACGGGTATTTTTTAATTACTACCTTACTCAGCTTAACGGTTTGACAATTTTCTTTTCTACCTGCCACCACTCTTTAGCTGCGGATTAATGATAATGATGCTAATAAACAGTGGCGAATCATTTACCGGATTGACCCAGATGCAATTGTTATATTAGATGTCTTTAACAAGACCACTCAGAAAACGCCCAAACGAGTGATTCAAAACTGTCAAAAACGTTTGAGCTTATATGACAAAATCTCTAAGGAGAGCTAATTTTTACAAGAACGAACAACTGAATTATGGATATAACTAAACGTCAACGTCTGGAAGCAGCAGGTTGGCGTGTGGGAGATGCAGCAGACTTTTTAGAACTTTCACCTGAGGAGGTAGCTTTCATTGAAATGAAGCTATCTTTGAGCAGATATTTAAAGCAATTGCGCGTCAAAAACAACCTCACTCAAACAGATTTGGCTAAGAAAATCAACTCCAGTCAGTCGCGGGTGGCAAAAATGGAAACGGGTGATGCGTCAGTTTCTCTAGATTTGATAGTTCGGACTATTTTAGCTGTAGGTGGAACTCGTGAGGATGTGGCGATCGCCATTGCTTCTTCCCAAAGCTAACTGTATAACAACCGCCAACACACGCTGATACATACTGTTAATTATCGGCGTACATCGGCGGTTTAAAATTTAATTAACAGTTGACTTAGCAATTGTTGCCAACTGCAACCCAGGCGGATAATTACCATCTTCTTTGATGCGCTTAATTTCTGCATCGCTGATCCGCCAATTTAACTTTTGTGCGATCGCCCGCACAATATCTCCCCGATCAATTACACCAGCGACAGCACCTGCTGGCGAAAGTACAGTGATCCGGGGTAATTGTTCATTGTCTAGCTTGTTAATCACCTCCACCAAGGAAGTTGATTCAGTAACCGTAGGTATTTCTGTTAGAGGATGCACAATACTTTGTAAAGTTTGGCTTTCCCATTCACTTCTTTCTACTAAGCGTAAATCATCAATGGAAACCATGCCGCGATAACGTCCATCAGATGCGGCAAAATAAAACTCTGGGGCGGCGCTGTTTAATAGATACGCGTCGGCAAAAGAACGCAAAGTCTGGTCAGCATCAACTACCCGAAAGTCACGAGTCATAGCATCGGTAGCTGCTACCTTCAACAAGGTTTCTTGTAATGTAGTTACGCGGTCATAGCTGTTGGCGTTGCGGATACCAAACCAACCCAACAACACAATCCATAAACCTAGCGCTAATTCTCTAGTAAGAAAATCAATTGCAAATCCCAAGGCGATCGCACTGTAACCTAAAAATTGTCCTGCTTTTGCTGCCCAGTGTACAGCTTGAAAGCGGTTACCTGTGACTTGCCATAATGCTGCCTTCAACACTTGTCCCCCATCCAAAGGTAAGCCGGGAATCAGGTTAAATAGCGCCAAAACTAAATTAATTCTTGCCAAATCTCCTACCATTACACTCAATCGACTGGTATCAGGCACAACATAAGCCACAACACGCAGCAGAACAAACAAGGCAATACTAACTAAAGGCCCTGCGATCGCCACTTGAAATGCTTTGCCTGGAGTTTTGGATTCTTCTTCTATAGCAGCAATGCCACCAAATAAAAATAGGGTAATCGAATTAACTTTAATGCCTTGCGATCGCGCTACCAAACTGTGGCCTAATTCATGCAATAACACTGAACCAAATAGCAGCAGTGCCATTACTATTCCTGCACTCCAAGCTATGGCACTTCCCCATTCCTGGTAGGCTACCCCAAAATTAAGGGTTGCCAACCCTAAAATCACGAACCACAAAGGATCTAAAAACAGTGGAATTCCAAATAAAGAACCGATTCTCCAATTTGTTTGCATAAGATTGTCCTAAAACTAGATATTTGCAGTAAAGAATGATAAATTTAATACAAGTATGCTTTTATACTATGTAATTTGCCATCTGATAAAAGCAAAGAGTACTCAGATAAGAAACAATGCTTAAGGTCACGACTTCGCTCTACAATGATGGCGATGCTCTAATTTCTAGAATAGACAACTAATTCTATTTAATCACTTTGGGAAAATAAAATTTTTGTTCACCAACAACTACTGATTTAAACATAAAGTATTTGTACCCTAATTTTAATCTTGGATATTACCTCTATTGGCAGTATTAGGCTATCACTTACGGTGTAAATTTTAATAGAAGTCACAAAGACGCAATCTATTAAAAACTGCTATAACATCCATTTATCAATCATAGCAATTACTCTAATGCTTATAACATCATAATATTTTTACACTGTTAGTACCTATCTCCTGAGTTCAATCTTCTTGCCATACACCCACCATTTTTTGTTAACTCTGTATAACTCAATTAGAGAAGGAGTTACAAATTTATAATAGTTTCTAAAATGCTTAACTACTGTAAAACAGAGATTCGGTTATCTTTAGCTTTAGACATTTTTTGACACTTTATTGACTATATAAATAATATGATTTTCCAAGCTTTTTACATGAAAAATCTTGATGAAATAGACACTCTAAAACTTCCTTCTGCTGAAATACAAGTTCGCAGTATTGCAAGAAATATTTCATTAATTTCAACTTTTATCGTGTATGCAATCTTCTTGCCACTGTTGATGATTTTTTATGACTGTTGCGAACTTAGTAAAGAAAATGTATAAATTTTTATTTTTACTTTTTTTTCAAACAAATTTGCTGGTTCTGTTATAAAATAGTTTACTTAGTCTGTATTTTGCTGATAAATTGATTAATTAAATACCAATGTTTTAAGTTTACCTAAGTAAATTCGCTTAATTCAACAAAATATTTAAGCTTATATCAATTCTCAAAAATTTTGCTAAACATTTATCTGTGCGTCTTTCTCTGCCAAAGATACTATCGCGTAGCTTTCTTAGCTGTAGGGATACGAGTACTTAGCGAGATAACGCAGTCGCCTGGGTTAGGTTAACCCTTTCTGTTTTATATATAGTGTCGATACTGAAAACTGGGGCTTGAACTGCTAATAAAATTGATGGCATTACGGTTCTTTCTGCTGCAAGCACAAATCTATTTAGCTATGAAGAAGCAATAAGTCACTTCTCTATAACTATGTAACTATTTTGCGTATGGATTCGCTAAATTCTGCCTTCAAGGGGTTGCTAATTATTCCCCTTTCGGTTAGACGATTGCGTAGCGCGCCCTACTGCCCAACCGCACTCCGTCCGGTTGCCTCAAAGCAAAGCTTTGAGGAAGCCTGTTCTAAAATAGCAGGCTTGGCAGTATACGGGCGATCGCACATAGAGTTGATTGCACTTGCTGGAGAAAGAACCGGAATCAGTGTTTAGAGTAATTGATTTAACGAGACTATAAATTCAATGTCTCTGTTTGATCAACACTACAAACGACCGATGTTAGTTAAACCTAAAACAATACCAACGCCGATAACATGACCGAAAGCCATCGCAGCGATGAATGTCGGAACACTGACAGGTAGGACAGGCAGCTTAGGCCCTACTTGGGGATATTCAATTCTAGTAGACAGTAAAAGAACTACTATGCAACTGATGCTGATAATAATTGCTACTGTAGGATTCCACGCAGGTGTTGGTGGAACAGTTGGGGTAGCTGCTTGTGCTGCTAGTAAGATTGATGAAATCAAGCTTTTGCCTCCTGAATAGGAAAATAATGTAGACCATCAAAATTATAAAATTTATTAGGAAAGAACCAGAAAATATTGCAAAAATATAGACCTTTATTAGGTATTTATCTTGGATAACTCAATTGCTATGCGAGTGAAAATTTGCGGAATTACTCAACCACACCAGTCTGTAGCGATCGCCTCTCAGGGCGCAACAGCCTTAGGATTTATTTGTGTGCCTACTTCACCCCGCTACGTTAACGTACAGCAAATTCGCGCAGCAGTAGCACCATTACCACAAAACATTGACAAAATTGGGGTGTTTGCCAACACTAGTATTCCAGAAATTGTCCAGATAGTTGTTGAGTCTGGTTTGACTAGTGTTCAATTGCATGGAGATGAACCCCCAGAATTTTGTGAGCAATTGCGTAAATCTCTACCCCAGGTAGAAATTATCAAAGCTTTCAGGATTCTTAATCTTGACCATCTTAAGCGAGTAGATAAGTACACCGATTATGTAGATACTTTGTTACTTGATGCCTATCATCCTCAGCATTTAGGTGGTACGGGTCAGACCCTAGACTGGAGTATGCTACAAAAATTTAGCCCAAGTTGCCCTTGGTTTTTAGCAGGGGGACTAACGCCAGATAACATTTTAGAAGCCCTAAGTCAGGTTAAACCCAACGGCATTGATTTATCTAGTGGTGTAGAACGGCAACCAGGAGATAAGGATTTAGATAAGACAGCACTACTGTTTGCAAAGCTAAAGGATGAAGCATGAAATTTTTCATCTTCACCCTTCACACTTCATCCTTTAAAAAAACGCTGGTTGGTGACGAATCAAATTAAAGAATTCTTCACGAGTTTTGTGCTCATCTTGGAACACACCAACCATCGCGCTGGTGACAGTCCAAGAACCGGGTTTTTGCACGCCCCGCATCACCATGCACATATGACTAGCTTCCATGACTACAGCGACACCTTGAGGTTCTAGGATGGTTTGAATCGCTTCGGCAATTTGGCGGGTTAGCCTTTCTTGTACTTGCAGGCGGCGGGAATACATTTCCACAATCCGGGCTAGCTTACTTAGTCCCACTACTTTTTGGTTGGGGATATAAGCAACGTGCGCTCTGCCCATAAAAGGTAACATATGGTGTTCGCACAGGCTAAAGAAATTAATATCTCTAACTAAAACCATCTCGTTATGACCTTCATCAAAGATGGCTCCATTTACGAGTTCTTCTAGGGATTGATCGTAGCCACTAGTAAGAAACCGCATTGCTTCTGCTACCCGCTTAGGCGTTTTCAGGAGTCCCTCGCGTTCGGGGTCTTCTCCTACACCCAGGAGTATTTGTCGCACGGCTGCCGTCATTTGCTCCATCTCTTCCTCTCCAGGTGGATGCAAATTCGGTTCCCGACCGTCGTGAGTATTACGATCTGGTCTGGGAGTGATGGCATCTGCCAAGTCGGGAATTAAAGGAGATTGAGAACGATTAGAACCGTTGGGACTCGCGATAGTCATGATATCAATCTTAGTTATGGTTGGAATTTAGATCAGGCAATCAGCAATGATTTATAAGTTGTTAGTGTTGAATGTTGCATTCTGCATGAAAAACTCAACACCGGAGGCGGGTCTGCTGGTGGCTCCGCTTTCAATTTAAAGTTCAAAACTTACAAAACGCCGGCGTTGGACATCAAGGTCAATTCATGAACAACTGCCTGTTGTGGTAACTGGACAGTGTAAAGAATCGATTGAGCAACAATTTCTGGCGTTAACATCTTTGAACGGTCAAAGTTGGCATGGACTGTTTCTGTGTCCCAAAGTTCGGTATTGACAGCCCCAGGACAAATAGCGGTAACGCGAATGCCATGAGCGCTTTCTTCTTGTGCCAAGGTTTGAGACAGGGAAATCAGACCAGCTTTGCTGACGTTGTATGCACCCCAATTGGCAAAGGCTTGCTTACCGGCAATAGAGGCGACGTTGATAATTGTGCCACTACCTTGAGCGCGCATACTTGGCAAAATCCCCAGAATGCACTGAAACACGCTGGTGAGATTTAAATTCATCACTTGTTGCCAGTCTTCTAAGGAAGTTTCACTTAAATTGGCTGTGTACGCCATACCAGCATTGTTGATGAGAATGTCTATATCGCCAAAGTCATGGGCGATCGCTTGTATCTGTTCTTTTACTTGCCAGACACAAGCTAGATCCACAGCATAACCTTTCGCTTCCACTCCTGTCTGCCGTGCTGCTACTGCAACCGCCTCCAACTTCTCAAGGGAACGGCTAACTAAGGCGACATCTATGCCCGCTTTTGCAAACGCCAAAGCAGTTGCTTTCCCAATTCCACTACTTGCCCCAGTAATTAAGGCGCGTCGTTTCGGCTCAACGCTCATGCTATCTCCAGATTTGTTGGCGGTTCTGCAAGCTTATTGCTACTCCATTATTTAAATCTCTCGGTATGCATAGATTAAAAAAATCTAAAGAATAGATTAAAAAAATCTAAAAATCCGATGATTTTTTTGACCACTGTATATACTACAGTGTCAGAATGGGTATATTGTCCTTTAAGAATTTTCCCAGAGAAGACAAAAAATCTATGCTTGGGATATGAATTTGTACACTCAAAATTAATTACCAAATAATAAACAAACCAACCATCTTGAGTTGATTTGTCCAAATGCAAACGCCTATGACTGAGAAGATTGTTAAAAATCTTTAAGCGTCATAGGCAATTATAGCATTGCTGCCATGCTAATCAATCATCTGAGGGTTTTTAATGGGCAACTTCAGTAAAAATCCCAATTTTGCGGAATTTTTCATAGCGCAGTTGGCGTCGTTCTGAAGCGGTTAAACGATTGAGTTCGTCTAAAGTATCCAACAGTGCTTGTTTGAGAGTTGTAGCGGCTTGCAGAGGATCGGCATGAGCGCCACCAATCGGTTCAGGTAATATATGGTCAATAATGCCTAAGTTTTTGAGGTCGTGGGAAATAATTTTGAGAGCAACAGCGGCTTGGGGAGCCTTACTCGCATCTTTCCACAAAATAGCGGCACAAGCTTCTGGAGTGGCAACTGTATAAACAGCGTGTTCAAACATCATGAGGCGATCGCCTACGCCAATACCTAATGCACCGCCAGAACCACCTTCACCGATAACCGTGCAAATAATTGGCACATCCAGGCAGAACATTTCCCGTAGATTATAGGCGATCGCTTCCCCAGCGCCTTGTCGTTCGGCTACCACTGTAGGCAAAGCTCCCGGCGTGTCAATAAAAGTCAAAATTGGCATCCCGAACTTATTGGCATGTTCCATCAGCCGCATTGCTTTGCGATAACCGCCAGGAGTAGCCATACCAAAGTTCCGGGCAATATTATCTTTTGTATCGCGCCCTTTTTGATGACCCAACATCACTACAGGTTGCCCACTCAAACGAGCAACACCACCGATTAAAGCTGGATCGTCGCCACCACAGCGATCGCCATGCAACTCCATCCATTCATCACTAATTGCCTGAATGTAATCTAGAGTACTGGGGCGGCGGGGATGACGAGCAACCTGTAGTCGCTGGGACGGAGATAGACTACTAAAAATTTCCTCACGCAGTTGCATAGCACGTGCTTCTAGTTGGCGTATTTGACCAGAAACATCGACGTTATTTTCTTCTGCAAGTTGCCGAATCTGTTCAATTCGGGTTGCAAGTTCTGCTAGCGGCTTTTCAAAATCTAACAGTAGCGGTTTACGCTCGGTAGTTGCCATAGTTAGGTATTAGGGATTGGGGATTAGGGATTGGGTGTTGGGTATTGGGGATTGGGTATTGGGGATTGGGGATTAGAGACATTTCCCAGTCCCCAGCCCCCAGCCCCCAACCACCAGTCCCCAGTCGCTATACCAGCAGCGGTCTAAATCCATGTTTTACTGATACCTGACCAATCTGCTCCATTTTGTCTACGGTAATCTGATTGCGCCCCCAAGAAAAGTTCGTGTATAACTTCTCAAATTCCAAGAGCATTGATTCCGCAAAACAAGCAAACAGCTGGCGTGCTGGCACTTCCATATTGACAATTTTCATAATTTTCCAGTCAATATCCAGAGAATGCTCTACAATTCCACCATTTAGCACATATACCCCAGGATGCTGAATTTTTGTCCCTAAATTTTTAGGATAGCCACCATCAATCAGCAGACTGGGTTGCTTCAAAACAGTGGGGTCTATTTCCACGCCTTTAGGCATACTAGCAACCCAAACTATAATGTCAGCTTGGGGTAGTGCTTCCTCTAAAGCCATGATTTTGCCCCGCCCCAGTTCAGCTTGTAAGTGTTGGAGACGTTCTTGGTTACGGGCTATTAACAGTAGTTCTTTGACATCTGTTTTCGCATCTAGCCAGCGTGTAACTGCACTGCCAATATCTCCAGTCGCACCACATACAGCTACAGTCGCGCTTTTGAGATCGATTCCTAATTGTTTCGACGCTTGTTCCACCTGCCGACAAATAATATAGGCAGTGTGAGTATTTCCTGTAGTGAAGCGTTCAAACTCTAGTTTGATATTGCGGACTTGGCTAAACTGCTCCAAATTAAAGTTTTCAAAAATAATGGAGGAAAATCCGCCTAAAGCTGTGATATTGATGCCATGCTTTTGAGCATGAGCCATAGCGTTAAGAATTTTGCGCGTTGCTGCCTTAATGCGCCGATTTGCCAGCATCTCAGGCAAGAAGCAAGATTCTACATACCGTCCCTCAATTTTTTGTCCAGTTACACTAGTGACGGTAATGTTATCGACAATTTGCGGTGGGGCGCTGCACCAAAAATCTAGCCCTTGATCGGCATATTCTGGGTATCCCAAGTCTTGAGCTACGGCTTGAGCGTGTTCCAAACTAGTCAGATGTCCAATTAGACCAAACATGTAGTGATATATTAAGCGTGTGCTGCGTCGAAAGCGTGGAATAGTGGGTTAAGAGACAATAACTAACTCTTAAAAATACTACACAAAGCGTAAGATATATCCAAGAATCAAGGATAAAGGATGAAGTTGTTCATCCTTGGTTAGATTTTTCACCTGTTGGTTTGTTATCGTTCATCCTTCATTCTTTACCCTTGATACTTTTTTAAGCGGCTGTCAGTCCGTAGGCTGATAAGCGCATAATGTCGCGGGTACTGAATCCTATATTACTTAGTGCTTCACCGTACTGAATCATGAAGTCTTCTACCAAAGCATCTTTTTCCATTGCCAAGATTTGGGCATCATCTGCTACTTGATTGAGCATTTTCCAAACAATGGGAAGGTTTTGACGGTTTGCTTCTTCTAGTTCAGTCTTAGATTCGATGAAATGTTCTTTCAACCAAACTTCTCCAAAGTTGAGGTGGCTATATTCATCTTTTACTACTCCCTCTGTTATTTTGCGGGCAAAATCATCAGCAACCGGGATGTAGATGTTGTATGCTGCTATGGCAAAACATTCAATAATTAATGATTGAATTAGCAAGCAAGTAACCACCTTGCCCTCTGCTGCTGCTTTTTGAAAATTTCCGTGCAATCCAGAGAAGAAATCTTTAGCAAATTGCAGATCCGGCGTTACCTGCAAATTTCGCCCACAAGCTTCAAATCCTTTCTTGTGACGGCTTTCCATCTTTGATAGACGAATCAGTTGCTCTTGATGTTCCGGCAGCAGTTCAGCCAGTTTGATGTAATTATCGTAAGCTTCTTGTTCACCTTCAATCACAATCGCATTAATGCGGCTGTAGGCATCTTTGTATGTTTCGCTGTGAAAATCAATTTCGGATTGATCTGTAAGCTGCTGCATGTTATGTTTACCCCTGTAAACGTGAATCATTTGATACCAAAATTAAATTTACCCTATGAATTTAGGGTAACAATCACTGTGATTTAATTTAACTTAACAAGTCACTATGTTTATAGATTAGCTGTTGCTGGGGACGCTGCTCTAATATTAGAAACACAAATGCTTCAAAGCAAAATTCATGTCTAAACCACAGTGGAGTCTGAAATCTGCCGATTTTGTGAGCCTAGTAGTACTACTGCTGGGCGCTTTGATCGTGTTACTGCCGCTGTTTGTGGTCTTCCTGACATCTTTTGCACCTGCGGGGGCAAATGCGGAAGTTTTATCCGAAAATAACTGGACTTTAGCTAATTACCGCGATGCATGGCAGCGAGGTAAATTTTTGTTGGCGTTTGCTAATTCTACCTTGGTTGCGATCGCAGTGACGGCGTTTCAGATTATGACTTCGGCATTGGCAGGTTATGCCCTAGCACGATTGAAATTTCGAGGCAGGCAAGCACTGCTATTAATTGTCTTAGCTACTTTGGTGATTCCTTTCCAGTTATTGGTGATTCCCATCTTTTTGGTTTTGAAGTGGGGAAATTTGATCAATACCTACGGGGCACTAATTCTACCAACGGCTGTGAATGGCTTTGGTATTTTCTTGTTACGTCAATATTTCCAGACAATTCCCGTGGAGTTGGAGGAAGCAGCAGCCATAGACGGGGCAAATCGACTGCAAGTTTTATGGCAAGTGATGTTACCTTTAGCCCGTCCAGCTTTGGTGACGCTGTTTTTGTTCACATTTATCGCTGAATGGAACGATTTATTTAAGCCTTTAGTGTTTACAACACGACCAGAATTAAGGACTGTGCAACTGGCATTGGCAGAGTTTCAAGAGCAATTTACCAATAATTGGCCCTTGATGATGGCAGCAGTGACAATCGCAACAGTTCCAGTGATGATTTTATTTATCATCGGTCAACGGCAGTTTATTCAGGGTATTGCCACAACCGGGATTAAGAATTAAAGAAGTTGATTTAAAGAGGAGGCAGAGGGCACAGAGGCACAGGAGAATGATTAGTAGCTAGCTTTTAGAAAATTTGTATAAATCTGATGCATCGTAATTACGAATTACGAATTACAAATTAATTCCGCCGCCAAATTTTAATTGCCCCATCATTACTACTGCTAATGATATTTTGACCATCTGGACTAATTGCTAGAGAATGAATTAAATCTAAATGTCCAGTTAATGTATCAAGCAGTTGTCCATTGCCCATATCCCATAACTTGATAGTTTTGTCTCGACTACCACTTACCACAAGATTACTTTGAGGGCTAATGGCAACGGTAGTCACCCAATCAGTATGCCCAGTTAAGCTACGAATTAATGTGCCACTTTCTATATGCCAAATTTGAATTGTCTTGTCCCGACTAGCACTAACTAAAGTTTGACCATCTGGACTAATAGCTACACCATAAACCCAATCTAAATGCCCAGTGAATGTGTGGATTAGTCTGCCATTTAGTAGGTTCCAAACTTTAATTGTGTTGTCCCAACTGCCGCTAGCGAGTGTTTGAGCATTGGGGCTGATGGCAAGAGTGGTAACTGAGTTAGAATGCCCGTCTATATTGCGTAGGAGTTGCCCAGTGACGAGATTCCAAACTTTGATTGTGTTATCACGACTGCCACTAACTAGAGTTTGACTATCTGGACTAATTGCGATCGCATTTACTCTGTCAGCGTGGCCTTTGAGGTTGCGAATTTGTTTACCGCTACCCCAATCCCATATTCTGATGATTTTGTCTAAACTACCACTGGCTAGTGTCTGACCATCTCGGCTTAAGGCGACGCAAGTAAACCAAGTAGCCCCATTTTTAAAAAATCCTGACTGAGAAGTTAAAGTGTTCTTGAGGCTGCCACTGCCTAAATGCCACAGTTTAATAGTGTTATCATCACTGCCACTAGCTAGTGTCTGACCATCTGGACTCATTGCAACGGAACGCACAGAAGCTACATGACCTGTGAGAGTATTGATACATCGCCATTTTTGGGCTATTAGTGGTGTTGTTTGGTTACTAATAATTGTTGAGGGAATTTCAGCCGATGCAGCTGTGGTGTTGCTATTTAAATCTTTTAGCACCTGGTCGGCAGATTGGTAGCGATCGCCTACTCGGTCTTTGAGTAACTTATCTAAAATTGCCCCTAGCTGGTTACTAATCGTTACACCTTGAGACAACAGATGTTCTCGCCATAACCAGCGCGACTCCCAAGCGTTGTACAGGCTTGAGGGATAGATTCCTGTCATCAGATGTACGCAAGTTACACCTAAGGCGTAAAGATCGCTAGCTGGGTACGCTTCGCCAAAACGGAGTTGTTCATCTGGGGCATATCCTGGCGTACCTGCCATTGTTCCCCGCGCCCCACTGATCATAGTGCCACTTGCCTGTTTGGAGATGCCAAAATCAATTAATACAAGAGCGCGATCGCTTTGGCGGCGCATAATATTTTCTGGTTTGATATCCCGGTGAATTACTCCATGTTTATGAATGAACTTCAGCACTGACAATAAATCAGCCAACAACTGCCAAATTAGACTTTCTTGAAAAACTCCATAGCGTTCCAATTCTGTTAATAAATTCTCTCCATCGACAAATTCTTGTACCAGATACAGCCGTTTGTCTTGTTCAAAATAAGCAAGCATATTGGGAATGCGATCGTGCTTCCCTAGTTCGTATAGCCGAATTGCCTCTTGATTAAACAGTTCAATTGCCTTATTTAGTGCTTGTGAATTTCCTTGAATTTCTGGCGACGGTAAAAATTGTTTAATCACACAGACTTCTTGCAATCTGTCTTGATCTACTGCGCGATATGTTTTCCCAAATCCACCCGCACCCAGTTGAGCCATAGCACGATATCTTTGCCTCAGTAGTAGCCTTGAACCACAATTGAGGCAGAAATTTCCATCAACAGGATTTTCGGGTTTGTGGCAATCAGGATTGAGGCAATAGCTCATACTTCAGGAGGTAATTGGGGAATGGATTACTTATGAAGCCTCTATTAAACTGCTAAACATTAGCAATATTTTGATAATAACCCAGTTTAGGCATCCTTTTATACGTTTCCTCCAGCTAATAAACCAATTACTATTAACAGCCATAAAATCACACCAAAGACAATCCAGGCAATTTCTCTGCCTGTAAAAAATTCTCTAATTGGTAGATTCGGCTGTTGCTGTCCCCAATAATAATTAAGTGCCTTCACAACAGTTAATAAAGGAATAAATGAAAATATACTGATCAGCCACAAGGGATCTGCTAATCTTGACAGGACAATAAATATCCAATAAAAAAGCGTTACTCTAAAAGGTGAATGCTTAATTCTATATCCTTGCTCTTCTGCTAAAGCAAAAACTTTTTGGCACAAACTGTACAAATAAAACGGTAAAAACAAGGAACGGAACCAAGGTCTAATTTTTAAATTTTCTCGTTCTTTAATAAATTTCCAATGCTTGTGCGCCCAAGCCAGCTGATAAACTCCTCCAGTAAAAATATACAAAGTGCAAAATTTCCATATCGGCATTACATTAGAAAATGTAGTTTGATTCATGGGTTTTAATATACTATTATTATTTTTTGAGTCAATTTATCTTAATAGCCAAAGGTAACTCCACACTTGTTTATCTGCTAATGTTGAGAGTTTCCGCTAAATTAAAGTCAGTATTTACTAATTTTCTATACTTTAATTAGTTTCCTGAATTTGCAGGCGAATAGTGTGTTCAATAGTGCCACTAAGTTGTAATTCCATAATTTCACCACCAAGAGGTTCTATGCAGGTGAGAAGCGATCGCAGGCTTGGTGTACTTGCACCTGTATCTACATACAATCGATCTGCTAAATTGCTGATGCGCTTCCAAGTCATGTACAACTTGGCAATTGTTTGTTCCATTTGAGATGCTTGATTTACCAAGTCAGCAGCGATGGTTAAACAACCAATTCTCTGGGCTTCTTCTAAGGCTGTTTCAATGTCAACATTTGCTTGATTCAACGCTTGGACTTGGGCAGCAGATTTGAGATATTTTGCTAGGTAACGCGCCTCTGTAGTTACTTGTTTGAGGGTATCAACATCGGGGTTTGCAGCAATTTCTTTTTGTAAGTATTTTTGGTGTGGTTCTGGCAGTTTCTCCAATTCCTTCACCAGTGGGGCGATGTAGCGTGGGGAAAGGGTGTTATCTGCTGCTTTTACTTTTACTGGTTCCGGTAGCAAATCCGAAGACATTGCTGTCCATTCGTCGGTGAGTTGACGTACTTCACGCCTAGTGATGCGATCGCCTTTTTGCGCGGCTTCACTCACCATCTGTTGCACTTCTGGGGAAGCTTTTGCAGTTTCTACAAAAGCCCGTTTGCTAAAGTTATTTACTGCTGCTGGCTCAAGTTTGCCTTCTTCTAAGAGAGTATCAGCACTGTTAGCTAATTGAATCCAGGCATAAGCTTGACTTTTGCTGATTTCGCGTTCTTTCAGCCAGCGTAGAAAACCAGCACCCCGACTATCACCGCCTATTTTCTCGCGATCGCGGATAGCCCGTAAAATTCGCCCCCGCCAGATTTCGGTTTGTAAATCAAAGCGATCGCATACCTGCCAAGCCACATCCAGCTGCTGTTGAAAATCTGACTCTGGTATCTGTTCGTCTTCTGGATCGGGCAGTTCAAAGGTAAGATCCGCTGGCTGTTGCAAAGCAGCAGCAAGGTCGTTGATAGATTCGTTATATTGCACGACTGGTAGCAGAGTAGTGTATGCGTCGGCTTATTATGCCACAATCTGGTGTGACTAACACCAGTGATTTTTTAGCGTACACCACTAGCTAAAATTCCTAAAATTTTATTAACATCTCTAAGATAATATTCACTTAAGTCGATGTGGATAGCTTGATTTTCTAATTTCAAAAATTGCCAAATGCTTCCAGTCGTAACAGTTCCATAAATTGCCAAGTTTTCATTACCTGTTCGTTCATTAAATATTTTGGCAGCTAACATTTCTGCCACACATTGTCCTAAACCCGCTGGAATATTTTCTTTTTTCGCTTCTACAATAATAATCACTGGTGCTGTGATAATTAATTTTTCTGGAGAACGGGTAATAATAAAATCACAAATTCCATTTAATCCTTGTGTAGCATCAACATTAAATTCTACACCAGAAAACAAATTTATTTGGTCATTTAGTTGTCGCCTTAAGTCTAGCAAAATTGGAGAAATAATCATCTCTGACCGAGCTTTTTCACTATTGCTAGCAATAGCTATAGGAACATTATATTGCAGAACTTCTTTTAGTAAATGGCTGCATTCTAAATCGGGTGTATTAGCAAAAATATCAATTTCTTCAATAGTATTTATTTGAAAACTCTGTTTAACTTTCTCTAAAGTAAAATCACTATATGCCATATCATTTCTATGAATATGAGCAAGTTGCCTCAAGAGTCGTTCGACATTGCAATCTGAATGATCGGTACAGAGACTTACTAGGGAATTACAGATTTATCCCTAATTCTCATTTTAGAGCGTCTAGATATTGTGGCGATCGCTACTTTGAAAAGTTTCTTGATGTCTATCGGCCTTATCGTCGGTAGCCTTTCGAGCGGGTATTATAGCCATAATGGTCAAATCTTTAACTTGCATAGAGTTAATAAATAACCCAAATACACCATATATTGTGGCATTTAGCAAGGCGATCGCTCAATCTGTACAGTTTAATAACTTGATACTTGCTTGAACACTGTAATTTAAAGATTCTGTAAACTTCTTAAAACCTGAGTAAGCTCAAAACCGCTAGAGATATATTAACTCGTAGGTAAGGTGTTAAGCATTTAATTTGCACATTGAGGCCGCAGGGGGCAGGGGGCAGGGAGCAAGGGAGAGGGTTTGCAGCTTATAAATCGCCAATATTTATCCTTCGTGCCACACAAATTAATATGTGGCAACAAAAGAATTGGTATTATCCCTATTATTGGTCAGCTTTCATTTCACAAGGAAAATGGCGGTAAATACGAAGTTGCCATTAAAGATAGTAATTAACGCATAAAGAGGTGGCAAAATCACTGAATATATATAAAACCCAACTAATCTATTCTTCATCTCCCTATCACTCTTAGGGATTGGGGAATAACCTAAGTCTGTAAAACGCCATTATTCGCCAGAATACTTAACTCTGATTGTAGGAGAAATCATTTAATGACTAAAAAGCCTATTTACAAGCAACCTTTCGCTCTCGTTTTCGCTGGAATTCTTGGTGCTGTAACTTTAGGCAGTTGGTTATCTGTTCAAGCACAAGCACAGACAGAATCACAACCAAGCACCCCACCAAAATTCACGAACTTCCAAAAAGCAGGCCAAGTGAAACTGCCAGGAGGTGGGAAGCCTTTTAAGCCTGAGGGACTAAGACAATCTGAAAAACCAACTGGAGGTAGGCGGGGAATTCCTGATGGTATCGACGATCGCACACCCATGCTCAGTCGGCAATATCCTTGGTCAACTATTGGTCGAGTGCAAGGAACAACAACTGATGCCAAAAGTTACCATTGCACAGGAACTTTAATTGCTGACGATATAGTTTTGACCAATGCTCATTGCGTAATTGACCCGGAGACTCATCAATTAAGTAAAAAAATTCAGTTTCTACCAAATGTCATCAATGGTGTTGTGAGCAATGAAAGAGATGTAGCCTCAGCAGAGCAAGTCATTTATGGTACGGACTTTACAGGTGACAGCACTACAGATCAGATTAACGACTGGGCAATTATAAAAATTGATAAGCCTCTCGGTCGCAAATACGGTTATTTAGGATGGAAATCTCTACCCGCCTCAGCTTTTACTGAAAACCAGAAAAAATTATTCTTTGTAGGCTACTCTGGCGATTACCCTGATCCCAAGAAAAAAGACTATGAATTCCTTGATGCTGGTCAAGGATGGACTGCGGGATTCCAAGCGGGATGTAGCATTGTTGGGGAAGAGCAAGAAGTACTACTCCATGATTGTGATACTGCCGGTGGTTCTTCTGGCGGGCCACTTATCGGTTTGATTGATGGTGAGCCATACATTGTTGCCCTGAACAATGCTGAAATTAAAGATAAGAAATCTCACCAAGATATCATCAACCTAGCAGTAAAAATTGATTTCTTGGATAAGTTGGCTGGCGGAAATTAATATAAATTTTTCTGTTTCTGGCACTTGCGGTAAAAGGCTAATCTCTAGCTCAAAATAGGTTAGATGTCTGCTTGCGAAACCCGACCAAGATTTAATAGAGTCGGGTTTCCTTGCGTCAACCAAACCTACTTTTGGTTCTTGTTTCTATAGCGAAGTGAACCGTATTGAGATATATAAATTAAACTAAAAAGTAAGGCACAACCTATTTCTTTTTTGTTGATCCAAGTTGAGTAATTACGTCAAGCATTTGCTGAGTATGCTTTCGACTGCCATGTTGACGAAAAAACTGAACTGCTTTACGAAGATTAGCGATCGCTCTTTGCTGATTAACTCGATTTCCTGGCTCAACTAAATAAAGATTGCTGTAATAAACTTCATAGGTCTGGGCCAAAACATCTAAGGCTTGATGATATTTAGCACTGGCTTTTTGCCGATGAGAAATTTCCACAGCCTTACGAAAGTCAGCGATCGCTAAATCTGATGCTCCTGTGCGAGCGCAACCATATCCCCGAATTAAATAAGCTTCATTTTTCGTTGAGATAGTAAATACAGAAACCTACAGAAGCTTGGGCTGTTATTTCGTTCTATTTTCTTATAGGGTTGTATCACCTGATTGGTGCATTGAAATTTCGCAAATCAGAATTTGTCTTTTTCGTCAAGACATAAGATAAAACTCTAAAATAAGAATTATGAACCAGGTAGACTACCTCAGAATTAGTTTGATTGATCGCTGTAATTTCCGGTGTCAATACTGTATGCCAGAAGGTGCAGAACTGAATTACATCCTTAAGCAACAACTTTTGACTGATGAGGAACTCTTAACCCTCATTCAAGAAGTATTTATCCCTGTAGGCTTTAGCCGATTTCGTTTGACTGGTGGAGAACCTCTACTACGCCCCCATGTGGTGGAATTAGTAGGGGCGATCGCTTCTCTCCCCCAGACTCAAGACCTCTCGATGACAACCAACGGGTTTTTACTTGCGCCCATAGCGCAAAAACTCTACGATGCTGGTTTGCGGCGCATCAATATTAGCCTAGATTCTCTCGAAGCAGACACCTTTGACCTAATTATCGGCAATCGTGGTCGTGGGCGTTGGCAGCAAGTCTGGGATGGTATCCAAGCTGCTCATCGTGTGGGATTTGATCCATTGAAGCTGAATGTAGTGGTGATCCCTGGAGTCAATGACCACGAAGTTCTGAATCTAGCCGCCTTGACACTTGACCGCAACTGGCACGTCCGATTTATTGAATTTATGCCTATTGGCAATGAGCAATTATTTGGCGATCGCGGTTGGGTAACTTCAGCTCAATTGCGGCAACAAATCCGCGATCGCTGGGGATTGACAGATTCGCAAGTTCGTGGTGCTGGGCCTGCTGATGTATTTCAGATTCCCGGCGCTAAGGGGACACTGGGATTTATCAGTCAGATGTCGGAGTGTTTTTGCGATCGTTGTAACAGGATGCGTTTGTCAGCCGATGGTTGGCTGCGTCCCTGTTTATTGAATGAAGCTGGTCAAATTGATTTAAAAACTGCTCTCCGTTCTGGTGTCAGCACCGCGCAATTGCGAGAGCAGGTAAAACATTTGCTGGACATTAAGCCAGAAATCAATTTTAAAGGACGCGACCCTGGAACTGTGGGTACATATACCCGTACCATGTCACAAATTGGGGGATAAAGCAGTTCCGAGTAATGAGACCTGAGTTCTGAGTAATTAAAACTCAGCACTCGGTACTCAACACTTTCTTAGGCTTGTCGTGAGTAGTATTCCACCACGAGCAGTTCGTTGACTTGCAGCGCCACCCATTCACGCTCAATCAGGCTGTTGACTTTGCCAGTCAGCTTGTTTTTGTCAAACTCCAGATGGCTGGGGAGGTTCGCTAAACCGGGATATTGCAAGTTTGTTTCCACCAACTTACGTGATGCTTCTTTATCCCTAACAGCAATTTCTTCACCAGGACGGCATTGGTAGCTAGCAATATTAACTACACGACCGTTCACAGTTATGTGACCGTGATTGACCAATTGACGAGCTGCTGGAATGGTAGGAGCTAGACCCATGCGAAAAACGGTATTATCCAATCGCATTTCTAACAGTTGTAGCAGCACTTGTCCGGTAGAACCAGTAACACGTCTTGCTCTGCGTACATAACGCAGCAGTTGTTTTTCGGTCAAACC
This sequence comes from Mojavia sp., assembly GCF_059505145.1. NCBI lineage: Bacteria > Bacillati > Cyanobacteriota > Cyanophyceae > Nostocales > Nostocaceae > Mojavia > Mojavia sp. Next base: position 399,524 of record NZ_JCACKA010000074.1, on the reverse strand, counting down.
GTAGTTGAGACGTAGCTTTTGCTTTTCTTCTAGACGGATCGCATACTCAGAACGCTTTTTGCGGTTCTGGCCATGCTGACCAGGTGGGTAAGCGCGTCTAGCGCTTTTACGAGTTAATCCTGGTAAGTCGCCCAAGCGACGTACAATTCTGAGGCGAGGCCCTCTATATCGGGACATGAGTTTCCTTAATCTAATCTTGTTTCAACTTTACCCAGACATACCATTATAAATATGTGTAAATCAGAATTTCCAGAAATTATCAATTTCATCATCAAAATTTTGTGTTAATACAGTACGGCAGAAATAAATTGATCAAGCAAAACACCTCAAAAACCCAGCAGAGAAGGTTTTAGGGTAGTATATTTTGAATTTCGCGCGATGATTCTAGTGGCGGTTGAGGCTTCCCTCATATCATGTCCATTCAAATAACCGTCATTGCGACCGTAGGGTAGACGCGGAGCGGCTTCTCGAAGAGTAGCAATCCCAAAAACATTGCGATTGCGTCGTTTCACTTCGTTCCACTCGCAATGATATTAAGGGTGATTTGCCGGACATGATATCAAATATGCAAGCAAAATTCCCTAGATTTAGAGGATTGATAGCACTTATGAGTTAGCATAACCTTGAGTCTCTAGAGAATGGCAATGTTACGGAGCAAAAAACAGATGAGCAAACAAGGCGGTTGCAACTATAGAATGTTACAGACTAAAGCAATTAAGGTAACAGCACCATTTTTGGTTATAGCTGGATGGTTAGCAACAATGGTTCCTAGTTTGGCTGTCACCGCCTCTTACAGTAATGATTACCGTGTCTGTGCTGCTCAACTCTTGCGTGTAAACATTACTCCCGTAGCAGCATCGCAAGCTTGCGCTACAGCACTACGTCCACGGGAAGTGTCTGCCTGTGCAGCTAATATAAACAAGCAAACGCAAATCAGTGCTGCATCTGCGCTAGCTACTTGTACCCAGGCAAGACGTCCCGAAGAGTTAGCTACCTGTGTAGTTGGTATTGGACGGAATGTTAAAGAGGCAGTTAATCCAGAACTTTTAAATTATTGCGGTCGTAGTTTGTTGCCCGTGCGCTTTGCTCAGTGTGTAGTGGGCTTACGTAGTGAAATCAACATTGCTCTTACTCAAGTGTTAGACACTTGTATCGATGGCAGTGACAGAATTAGTAGCTTTGCACCTTCGTCTACACCACTAATTCAAAATCCTGCTGAATTGCGCCCGCTTTTTGAAACAACTCCAATTCCATCGCAACCAGGCAATCAGTAAATTAGTTTTAAGTTGTGCTATCGGCAAAATTCACTTGTAGACGGTAAATACACGTCTTAGAGTATCAGCTTCATAAATATTTAAGACTGATAAACCAAACCCTATCTTAATTTGCCGCTATTGAACTACCAATGTTGAATCCACCAAACGGTGGATTCAAGGTATGTATATTGGGTAGTTAAAGTGTTTCGCCTCCTAAAGGATCAGTCTTCTTTTTTACCAAAAATCAACTGTAAAATCATCGGAATACCACCCTCCTGGTGATATTTATCTGCCCAAGCACGGATCACTTCATCTAATTCTTCCATAGCCCGTTCTAATTTTTCCGGTGGAATATCAAGCTCTTCTAAAGCTCGCATAGCATTTGGTTGCCGTTCTGCCCAATTTTTCATCATCCGGAAATACCGAGCGGTATCTTCGACCATGATGTAGGTACGCTCTTGATCGTCTGCTGGCGCATAAAAAGGACGAGTCAGAGCGTAGAAAGGCATTCCCCACGGAGAATCAACCCGTGTCACAGTACCAGAATAAAGCAGACGGCGCTTGATATGCTCTGCTAAAGCTTCGCTCAAAGGCATCTGGTGCTGAGGTGGCATGTCTTCCTGCGATCGCTTGTGCAGAAATTCAATTAACTCTAAAAACTCAAAAGATGTTATTAGCTGGGCATCCGGCAGATTACTCGGCAGTTTCTGCTCAATTTGTCTTTTTTCTTCTGTTGTCAGACTTGTACCAGGAATGCGCGATCTACCTGGCTGCCAGGGATATTTTTCCATCCAGATATAAGGCAATTGGATGAGATAGCGAGGCTCCTGAGAACCCAGCATCTTCAGCAATTTACCCTCAGTCAGGGCCTGTCTGACTTCCTCAACGATGATTTTGACCCGCTTCGGCTCTAAATGGTGCAAATGTCCTGTCATCCGCAGGTTTTGTCCTTGCTCCAGGTAGGTCATGTAAATTGCACATTTGGCTGCTGTAGCAGCAGCATCTAAAAATGCTCCATGCCTGTGCCCACTGGTTCGCATAGCACTAAAAGCCAGATAAAGCATGATCTGATCCATCGCACTGGGGCCAAGACGTTTGATCAGATCTATGTCGTTACTCATATTACAGACAGTTAAACAGTACGTTTACACAGTTATTAATTCAAAGAAAGGAAGTAGCATACACCCGACTGAAGGCGATATCTTCGCTCCAGATTATTTATTATGCTTCAACAATAAGATTGTTGGTAGCAAAAATTGTGAAATTCAGCGTAATTTCTAGCACATACTTTCGAGGCAGTATTGTTACTAGATTAATCTAGCCTATCAGAAGATTATAGAAATCCCTAGTCTTACCACTAGAGGCTTTTTAGCTTTATCGGCAACCTTTGTAGATTCCAAGTCTTCCCCCAAAGTTTGTCATATTTGACCACTATTTGCCTATTATTTACTAGTAGTAATGCAAACGCTACTTTTATTCTAAGTGCGGCTGTGTACTGCTTCAGGCAAATAACACTACAAAAACTAACTAGTGCAGCTAACAGGAAATATTCCTCAACAAATATTATTGTGATGAAAACCTAATGAATTTTCCTACTACACAGATGCCTGAGGATGAGAGAAAGTGTTTTAAAAGCAATCACTTGCTGAACTTGAAAGCATTGATAAGAACAACAATGCTTTGCCAATTGATACCCTGATCAACACTTTCAATTATATCTTGGCAGTATAGTTTGTCGATTTGAAGGAAAATCATAGATATCAAATAAAGTCGAGAATTCCAACTTCCAATTACCTTTTAATCTTTGTTAGTATATTAATTTTAAATTATAGCATTTTTTATTGATTTTGTATAAATTTATCTATTTTAAAGATTTTTGCGCTTTTTATTTAAATAATTTATATTAATAGTAAAATCATGGTTTCTTGATATTTCTACAATAATTAACATATAAAAATAATGATTCTTACTTCTGGACTGATACATAATCGGCTACCTAACCATGTTCAGCAAGTCCTGATACCTTGTAACGTAATAATATAACTGATAATTGCTCATATAACTAATAATAAAATACTTTAAAAAGTTAAAAGCTAAAACGAAAAATATAAAATTTGATGTTTTAACTTTTAACTTTCTTTAGTTAGGCTACTTGCTACTCTTCATTTAATTTGCAGAATTAGAAGAATTAACTTGGTTCCGCAATTGCTCAAAGCTAAAAGCTGCCGCTCCAAAAGTTACTAATAGCACACCTAAAATTTGCACAATTTCTAGATTTTCCTGAATAATCAATCCAGCGAAAATTACGGTTAGGAAAGGGACACTAGCACCGATAATCGCCGAACGAGATGCACCTAGTTTGCGAATACCAACATGATTTAACACATAACCGCAGAGAGTCAGTACGCCCAAAATAAAAGCACTTAAAATAATTTCCAGCAACTTAGAAGGAACAACTGCTAGGCTTAAGTCACCAGATAAAGGCAACATCAACCCGATAAAGCTCAACAGCAGCATAGTAGCGAAGTTAATTAAAGTAAAAGATACTGGATGTAGTTTGCTAGCACATATACGCGTTAATATTACGTAGAAAGCAAAAGCCACTCCTGCTAAAATTGCTGTGCCGCTTCCCAGGGAAACATTACCTGTAGGAGTACTAGGCGAACCCGCCAAAACCAGTAACTCACCGCAGAAAAGCGAGCCGATAGCAGCGGCGCGGAATAAGTTAGGGCGATCGCGGAACAGAAGCCACGACAATAATCCGCTAATCAGGGGATAGACAAAGAAAAGCGCGATCGCCATCCCGGTAGTAACTTGACCAACGGCAATGTAAATGAGTACCTGAGACAAAAACAAACAGCAGCCACTTGCGATCGACAATTGCAAAACTCTTAGTGTTTTGACATTCCTAGAAGTAGAATTTCCTCGTACTGATTCAAACAGACTTTGCAAGTCTTGCCAGACTCGTGGATGCATCATGGGAGCCAAAAGTAACATCAGTGGTACAACCACCAGCAACCGTAGCATCAAAATTAAGAGAGTATTGCCCAAAGTCGGTGCAAGCAAGCGCTCTACCTCGACTACTCCAAGAATCTCGGAACCTTGGTGAAAAATCACTTTGATGGCTACGTTGTAAAGTGATGACATCACCGTTGACAACACTACCAGCAAGAAACCGATTTGGATAGGCGATAAGCTTGTAGAGCTAGGTAACTTGGGTGGTGTTGAGCCTCCTCGTTTGCGCGATGGCGCGGGAGCGCCCGCCGTAGGCGATCGCAAAGCAGACTGGGGTTTAATTTCGTTCTCTGATAAATCTCTGGAGAAAACAGAAATTGGTTCAGTAAGTTTTTTCTTAACTGTTGGAGGTGTTACTTCCAGCGATGGTAACGTAGGCTCCGGTGTAGTTTCGCTCTCCGACAAGTCTTGAGAAATCACGGAAATTGGCTCTGTACCATTTCCACGTGCTGACGGGAGTATTGCTTCTGGTGGTGATTCTAAAGACTGCGGCTGTGATTTAGTTTCGCTTTCCGGCAAGTCTTTGGCAATCACAGAAATTGGCTCGGCAACATTGCTGCTCCCGTTTTCCAACTTTAGGGAACTTTCAAAGGAAATGTTCTGCTGCGGCTCAGAAGGTTGCAGGATAGTTGGTGGTGATACTTTTGCTGCTTGTGGCTCAGAAGGTTGCAGGATAGTTGGTGGTGATACTTTTGCTGCTTGCGGCTCAG